>NZ_JAGXJL010000022.1:179241-185128 GCF_019091475.1 Streptomyces sp. GbtcB6
GCAGTTCCCCGCGCCCCTGGCGGGGAGCTTTGCGGCTCACCTTTCTTTTCCGCCGCAGCGGTGATCAGCCACGACGGCGTTGTTCGGCGGTGCCGGGCGGGCCGTCGCCACTCGCCGTTGGCGGCTCCGGTCGTCTGGCGGGTGCGCCGCCGTCGTGGCTGTTCGCGCAGTTCCCCGCGCCCCTGGCGGGGCGCTTTGCGGCTCACCTTTCTTTTCCGCCGCAGCGGTGATCAGCCACGACGGTGTTGTTCGGCGGTGCCGGGCGGGCCGTCGCCACTCGCCGTTGGCGGCTCCGGTCGTCTGGCGGGTGCGCTGCCGTCGTGGCTGTTCGCGCAGTTCCCCGCGCCCCTGGCGGGGAGCTTTGCGGCTCACCTTTCTTTTCCGCCGCAGCGGTGATCAGCCACGACGGTGTTGTTCGGCGGTGCCGGGCGGGCCGTTGCTGCTCGCCGTTGCCGGTTCCGGTCGTCTGCCGGGTGCGGTGCCGTCGTGGCTGGTCGCGCCCACGCGGCGGAGCCGCAAATCAGACACGGCCCCGCGCCCCTGAGGGGGCGCTATGCGGCCCGGCGTTGCAAAGGTTCTGCCCGGTTCAGGGAGCCCGAGGCGCCGAGGTCGGTCAGAATTGCTGCTGTTGCCCGGTGGGCTGAATGCAGTGCTCCCTGGACTGTGCTGGTGTCGCGGTGGTCGCCGCAGACGTAGAGGCCGGCGAGGAGGCGGACGGGGCGGCGGAGGTCGTGCGGGGGGCGCATGGCGGGGATCGCCTCGGGGGTGTGGTGGACCGCGAGGGTCTCCCAGCGGTGCGTCGACGTGCCGTAGAGGCGGGAGAGGTGCATGCGGACCGCTGTGTCGATGTCCGCGGGGGGCTTGCCGAGGACCGTCGAGGAGATCAGGGCTCGGCCCTGCGGGGCCCGGCTGGGGTCGATGTTGCTGACGACGGAGGTGTGGGAGACGGGGCCGCCCCGGTCCGCGTCCAGGAGGAAGGACGCTCCGGTCGTGAGGGTCGCCGGCTCGTCCGTCGTGTGGTGGACCACCGTCACCCGGTGGAAGTCCGGGACGCGCAGGCCGGGGAGGAGTTCGGCGGCGGCTCGGGCATCGGTCGCCAGAAGGACCGCCCGGCAGCGGATCTCGCCGTGGTCGGCCGTCGTCACCGATGTGGTGGAGACCGAGGTGACCCGTACGCCGGTGTGCACCGTGCCGGGTGGAAGGGCCCGGGCGAGGAGGTCGGGGAGGACCTCGGCGCCTCCCTCCGGCACGCACAGCCGCCCGCTCGCGAAGGAGCGCAGGGCGAGGTCCGCGCAGCGGCTGGACGTCGTCAGCTCGGGGTCGCAGAGCAGGGCCGCGAGCAGCGGGCGCAGGAAGCCGTCGATCGTGCGGGCGGGCACCCCGCGCTCGGCGAGGGCGTGGGCGGCGGGGAGTTCGGGGCGGGCCAGGATCCGTTCGACGGGGGTGACGGCGATGCGGCCCAGCGCGGCGCCCAGGCGGGCCTGGTCGACCGCGCCGCCCATCGGCGCGGTCGCCCGCGCCGGCGCCACCGGCGAGCCGCCCCTGGGGGCGCTTGCCAGGGCGCGCACGGCATACAGTGCGCCCCTCGCGCTTCCGCCGCCCGCCGGAGCGCCGGCCCGGTGCCTGCGCCCGTCGCGATGCAGCAGCACGCCGGGCGCGTACCGGCGTAGAACCAGGGCGTCCAGTCCCGGGGCGAGGCGTAGCTCCGGATAGGACGTGGACAGGAGCTGGCCGATCCGGTCGAGCCGGAAGCCGTCGACCTTCTCGGTCGACATACGGCCGCCCACGTAAGGGGCGGCCTCCAGGACCGCGGTCCTTACTCCTGCGCTGTTCAGCCGATGAGCCGCGGAGAGTCCGGCGATTCCGGCTCCCACGATGACGACGTCCGCCTGGTACGCGGGCTCATGCACGAGGCCCCTCCTCGATTGCGCGTCCGGTGGAGACGTGATGCCCCCAACCTGCTCCGGGGATACCCGAGTTCGGGTCGAGGTTAGGACGGTGATCGGTCAAGGACAGTCGCGCATGAACAGGGCACGGTCGCACGCCGGTCGCATACGGTCACAGGGGTCGTCAGGCCGCGCGAATCGCGTCCTCGATGCCCGGGAACGCGAAGGTGAACCCCGACTCCAGCAGCCGCTTCGGCACCACCCGTTGGCTGCCGAGCACGTCCCCGGCCATCTCGCCGAGCGCCACCCGGAGCACGGGGGAGGGCACCGGGAAGAGCGCCGGACGGCGCAGCACGCGGGCCATCGCCGCGGTGATCTCACCGTTGGTCAGCGGGTCGGGCGCGGTGAGGTTGAACGGGCCCGACAGGCCCTCGGTGTCCATCAGGAACCTGATCGCGGCCACCTCGTCGTGCAGCGCGATGTACGACCAGTACTGGCGGCCGTCGCCCAGCCGCCCGCCGAGTCCGGCCCTGAAGAGCGGGAACAGCCGGCCCCAGGCCCCGCCGCCACGGGCCACCACCAGGCCCGTGCGCGTGAACACCGTCCGTACGCCCGCCTCCTGCGCCGGGGCCGCCGCCTCCTCCCATTCCACGCACAGCGACGGCAGGAAACCGTCCCCGGGCGGGGCGTCCTCGTCCACGACCCGGTCGCCGGTGTCGCCGTAGAAGCCCATAGCGCTGCCGCTCACGAACACCCGCGGTGGCTCCGGCAGCGCCGCCACGGCCTCGGCCAGCGCGGCCGTGCCGAGCACCCGGCTGTCCCGGATCTCCCGCTTGTAGGCGGCCGTCCAGCGCCGGTCGCCGATCCCCGCCCCGGCGAGGTTCACCACCGCGTCGCAGCCGGCCAGCCCGGCGGTGTCCACGTACTGCCCCCCGGGGTCCCAGCAGACCTCTCCGGTGCCGTGGGCCGCGCGCCGCACCAGGCGGACCACCTCGTGCCCGTCCGCCCGCAGGGACCGCACCAGGGCGCTGCCGATGAGGCCGGACGCGCCGGCCACCGCGATACGAGAACGTTCCATGCGTCCCAGCATGCCGGGAAGGACGGGGGAAAACCCATGGGGCCCCGGTGCCGGACGACCTAGGGTGGCCGCATGCCGGATCCGTACATACGCGCCGCCCTGCCCGACGACGACGAGGAGCTCTCCGCCCTCGACCGCGCCACCTGGTCGTATCTGCACGCGGTCCTGCCGCGGCCGCAGCCGCCGTACGACCCCTTCTTCAGCGAGCGTCACACCCCCGAGGACACCCTGGTGGCCGAGCTCGACCGGCGCATCGTCGGCTACGTCCGCCTCGGCCTCGCCTACAAGGTCGCCACCAACGCGCACGTCCGGCAGATCCGGGGCCTCGCGGTCGCCGAGGAGGCCCGCGGCCGGGGCGTGGCCCGGGCGCTGCTGCGGGCGGCGATGGAGGAGGCCCGCCGCCGCGGCGCCCGCCGGATCCGGCTCGGCGTCCTCGGGCACAACACCCCGGCGCGCCGGCTCTACGAGTCGGAGGGGTTCGCCGTCGAGGGCGTGCTGCCGGGGGAGTTCTTCCTGGACGGCGAGTACGTCGACGACGTGGTCATGGGCCGGCCGCTGTGACGGTCAGGACGTGATCAGGACGTGATCAGCTCGCCGGTGTCCACCGGTGACGTGGCGGTCGCCCCGCGCGTGGCGTCCGACGCCACCTCGTCGGCGGTCAGCACGTACCCCGTCTCGTCGTCCGACGTGGAGCGGGCGAACACCACGCCGTACACCTTGCCGCCGGTGGTGAGGAGCGGGCCGCCCGAGTTGCCGGGGCGGACCGTGGAACGGATCGAGTAGATCTCCCGGGTCACGGTGGCGTCGTTGTAGATGTTCTGGCCGGTGGCCTGCACCTTGTTCGCCACCGTGGCCGCCTGCAGGTTCAGGTTGCCGTCCTGCGGATAGCCGGCCACCACCGCGGAGTTCCCGCGCGCCGCCGTGGTGTCGAGCCGCAGTACGGGCGCCCGCAGCTGCGGCACGTACAGCACCGCCACGTCCCGGTCCGGGTCGAAGAGGACGACCTCCGCGTCGTACGACGGCCCGACCCCGCCGATCCGCACGCTCGGGTTGTCGATGCCGGCCACCACGTGGGCGTTGGTCATCACATGCTCCGGCGCAAACACGAACCCGCTGCCCTCGCGGCCTTGGGTGCCGGAGGAACCCTCGATCTTGACCGTGCTGTGCTTGGCCGCGTTCGTGGCGGCCGCCGTGACGTTGTCGCCCGACGGCTTGGCGACCCGGGCCGTCGACTCGTTCTCGAACGGGTTGAAGACCTGCGGGAAGCCCGCCTCGGTCAGCGCCGAGGTGGCCCGCGAGAACCAGGCCGGGGTGGTGTCCGGCATGGTGTTCTGCACGGCGCCCAGCAGCTTCGAGTCCCGGATCGCCGTCGTCACAGCGGGCGACGAGGACGCGCCCAGCACGCTCGCCGCCACCCAGGCCACGATCAGCACCGCCACCGAGTTGGCGACCGCCCCGCCTATCCCGTCGGCCACCCTGAGCGGCCCCTGGTCCAGCTCCCGGCGCAGCCGCAGCGCCAGCCGCCCCGCCAGCTCGTGCCCCACCACCGCCGGCACCAGCACCGTCAGCACCGCGACCACCGTCGCCGTCGCCGTCCCGCGCGTGACCAGCTCCATCACCCACGGGAGCACCCACACGCCGATCACCGCACCGCCCACGAACCCGGCCAGCGAGACACAGCCGGCCACCAGCCCGCGCCGGTAACCGGACGCCGCGTAGACGAGGACCACCAGTACCAGCACCAGGTCGAGCAGGTCCACAGAGCCGCCTTTCTCTCGGTGCCCTTAATACGGTCGGGACAGGTCCAGTGATCAGTTCACGCGCGCGAGGCCCCCGGAACCGGCCACGCGTGCGTGTACCCGCTGAAACGCCCCGGACCAGGACGATGGTTCCACCAGGTGGCACAGCACACATCGCGGACGGAGTCGATCAACCAGAGAGTGGGTGCCATGCGTGTCTTCCCAAGAGCGGGGCGGCGCACCAGGATCACCGCCCTTACGCTGCTCGGCTGCCTGCCCGGCCTCGCCGCCGTCCTCGTGCTGGTGCTGTACGCCCAGGGCGGCGACCGCCCCGTCGCGATCCACCTGGCCGCACCCGCGCCCACCAGCCCCGCCACCCGCTACCGGGCACCCCGGCCGCACATCGTGCCGCGCTCGGCCTGGCTGGACGCCACCGTCAGCCGCACCCAGCCGCCGCCGCGCTACGACGACAAGGTCGTCGCCGTCTTCGTGCACCACACCGACTCGCCCAACGGCTACTCCTGCGCCCAGGCCCCCGAGATCATCCGCCGCCTGTACACCGGCCAGACCGGCGACCGCGCCTGGGACGACATCGGCTACAACTTCCTCGTCGACCGGTGCGGCACCGTCTACGAGGGCCGCGCGGGCGGCGCCGACCGGGCCGTCACCGGCGCCCACACCCAGGGCTTCAACCACCGCACCGCCGGCATCGCCGCCCTCGGCACCTTCACCGCCGGGGTGCCCGTGCCGCGCGCCATGGCCGACTCGATCGCCGCCGTCGCCGCCTGGAAACTCGGGCTGGCCGACGTCGATCCGCGCGGCAGCGCCCGTCTGGTCTCCAGCAACGGCCTCAGCCGGTACCGGGAGGGCACCGTCGTCGCCCTGCCCGCCGTGGCCGGCCACCAGGACGGCTACCGGACCAACTGCCCCGGAGCCGCCCTCGTCGCCCGCCTCCCGGAGATCAGGGAGACCGCGGCCCGGCTGCAGGGCAGGGTCCCGACGGGAACGCCCACGGCGACACCGGCACCGTCGAAGACACCGGCACCTCAGGCGACACCGGCGCCCGCGAAAGCGTCCACGGCGCCCGCGAAGGTGTCCACGGTGCCTGCGAAGGTGTCCACGGTGCCTGCGAAGGTGTCCACGGTGCCTGCGAAGGTGTCCACGGTGCCTGCGAAGGTGTCCAC
>NZ_JAGXJL010000022.1:185228-191489 GCF_019091475.1 Streptomyces sp. GbtcB6
GGTGCCTGCGAAGGCGTCCACGGCACCCGCGAAGGCGTCCACAGGAACGCCATAGGCGGCGCGCAGGCGGTTCAGATCCCCGCGTCCTACCGTCAGGGACATCACAAACCGACCGGAGGTGGGGATCATGAACAGCAGTCGTACCGAAGCCCGTTCGGAGGCCACGGAGAAGGCCGGTCGGGTCAGGCCGTCCCGGGGGCCCTGGGCCGTGGTCTGCGCGGTCGCGACGGTTGTCCTCGGCCCGGCCGCGGTCACCGCGTCCGCCCTCGACCAGGCCAACGCGGCGCCGATGCACCACGCGGTCAAGGCCGAGCAGACGCAGGCGTACATCCCGTCCGACGCGACCCGCCGCCGTACCGCCGCCTGATCCCTACACCTTGAAGCGGTCCCACAGCCTGGGGAACCGGTCGGCGAGCACCCGCGCGTTCTCGAAGTCGACCGGGGCGCCCTCGGGTTCGGAGGGCGCGGGGGCGATGCCCAGGTCCGGCGCCACGGTCCCGGTGAGCTGCTCGTACGCCTCGTCCGCCGCGTACCCAAGCTCCTCGCCGTCGCCGTCGATCTCCTCGTCGAAGTCGTCCAGCAGCTCCGCCAGCGCGTCCGGGTCGTGCAGGGCGCCCTCGAAGATCTCCCGGCCCTGGGCGATGAGCCAGCACCGGAAGAAGTCGAACGCGTCGTCGCTGGCCCCGTCCAGCAGGACCCAGGCGGCGCCCCACAGATCCCAGCGGTAGGCGCGGTTGTAGCGGGCCTCGAAGTGACGTGCGAAGTCCAGGACCAGGTCCGGCTCCAGCTGGAGCAGCCGCTCCACCAGCAGGTCGGCCTGCTCCTCCGGGTCGCCCTCGGCGGCCTCGCGGGTGGCGTCGACCAGCTCCCAGAACTCCGTCTCGTCCATCACGGGTCCAGCATCGTGCCTGGGCGGCGGGGGCGCACGCGGAGTGGTGCGGATTGTTATCCGCCGTGCCGCCGTGTCCGCCGCCCCGCCGTGTCCGGCGGCGGCCCCGGCCGCGAGCGGCAGACACGACGGCGCGGTCCGGCAGTCGCTGCCGGACCGCGCCGTCGGCGGTCACCCAGGTCACCCAGGTCGCTCAGGACACTCAGAGCCCGTAGCGCTCCCGTGCTTCCTTCACCGCGGTCGCCTTGACCTCGCCACGCCTGGCCAGCTGCGCCAGGGCCGCCACGACGACCGACTCGGCGTCGACGCCGAAGTGGCGGCGGGCCGCGTCACGGGTGTCGGAGAGACCGAAGCCGTCCGCGCCCAGCGAGGACCAGTCCTGCTCGACCCACTGCGCGATCTGGTCGGGGACCTGGCGCATGTAGTCGGAGACCGCGAGGACCGGACCCTCCGCGCCGTGCAGCACCTGGCGGACGTACGGCACCCGCTCCTCGCCGCGCAGCAGGGCCGCGTCCGCCTCCATGGCGTCCCGGCGCAGCTCGGACCAGGAGGTCGCGGACCAGACGTTGGCGGCCACGCCCCACTCCTCGGCGAGCAGCCGCTGCGCCTTGAGCGCCCAGTGGATCGCCGTACCGGAGCCGAGCAGCTGGATGCGGGGGGCGTTCGCCACCGCGGTCAGCCCGGCCGACTCCGCCGTGTTGAAGCGGTAGAGGCCCTTGACGATGCCCTCGTCGATGCCGAGTCCGGCCGGCTTGGCGGGCTGCGGGAGCGGCTCGTTGTAGACGGTCAGGTAGTAGAAGACGTTCGGGTCCTCGCCCGGCGCCGACTCGCCGTACATACGGCGCAGACCGTCCTTGACGATGGTCGCGATCTCGTAGGCGAAGGCGGGGTCGTAGGTCAGCGCGGCCGGGTTGGTCGCGGCGATCACCGGTGAGTGGCCGTCGGCGTGCTGCAGGCCCTCGCCGGTCAGGGTGGTACGGCCGGCGGTCGCGCCGACGAGGAAGCCGCGGCCGAGCTGGTCGCCGAGCTGCCACATCTGGTCGGCGGTCCGCTGCCAGCCGAACATCGAGTAGAAGATGTAGAACGGGATCATCGCCTCGCCGTGCGTCGCGTACGCGGTGGACGCGGCGATGAAGTCGGCCATCGAACCGGCCTCGGTGATCCCCTCGTTGAGGATCTGGCCGTTCTTGGCCTCCTTGTAGTACATCAGCTGGTCACGGTCGACCGGCTCGTACGTCTGCCCCTTCGGCGAGTAGATGCCGAGGGAGGGGAAGAGGCTCTCCATGCCGAAGGTGCGCGCCTCGTCGGGGACGATCGGCACCCAGCGCTTCCCGGTCTCCTTGTCGCGGACCAGGTCCTTGATGAGGCGGACGAAGGCCATCGTCGTCGCCACGTTCTGCGAACCGGAGCCCTTGTCGAAGGAGGCGAAGGCCTTGTCGGCGGGGGCGGGCAGCGGGGCCAGGGCGTGCGTGCGGCGGGCCGGGGCCGGGCCGCCGAGGGCCGCCCGGCGCTCCTGGAGGTACCGGACCTCGGGGGAGTCGGCGCCGGGGTGGCCGTAGGGCACGACACCGTCGACGAAGGCGCTGTCCGCGATCGGCAGCTCCAGCAGGTCGCGCATCGCCTTGAACTCGTCCACCGTCAGCTTCTTCATCTGGTGGTTGGCGTTCTTCGACGCGAAGCCGTTGCCGAGGGTGTGGCCCTTGACGGTCTGGGCGAGGATGACGGTCGGCGCGCCCTTGTGCTCGACGGCGGCCTTGTACGCGGCGTACACCTTGCGGGCCTCGTGGCCGCCGCGCGAGAGGTGGAAGCACTCCAGGATCTTGTCGTCGCTCAGCAGCTTCGCCATCTCGACGAGCGCCGGGTCGGCGCCGAAGAAGTCCTGGCGGATGTAGGCGGCGTCGCGGGTCTGGTACGTCTGCACCTGCGCGTCCGGTACCTGGCGCAGCCGGCGTACCAGCGCCCCGGTCGTGTCGAGCGCGAACAGCTCGTCCCACGCCGTGCCCCACAGCGTCTTGACGACGTTCCAGCCGGCGCCGCGGAACTGGGCCTCCAGCTCCTGCACGATCTTGAAGTTGGCGCGGACCGGGCCGTCGAGGCGCTGCAGGTTGCAGTTGATGACGAAGGTGAGGTTGTCCAGCTCCTCACGGGCGGCGAGCGCGAGGGCCGCGGTCGACTCCGGCTCGTCCATCTCGCCGTCGCCGAGGAAGGCCCAGACGTGGGACGCGGAGACGTCCTTGATGCCGCGGTTGGTGAGGTAGCGGTTGAAGCGGGCCTGGTAGATGGCCGAGAGCGGGCCGAGGCCCATGCTCACCGTCGGGAACTCCCACAGCCAGGGGAGGCGGCGCGGGTGCGGGTACGACGGGAGGCCGTTGCCGCCGGCCTCCTGGCGGAAGTGGTCGAGGTGCGCCTCGGTGAGGCGGCCGTCGAGGAAGGCGCGGGCGTAGATGCCGGGGGAGGCGTGGCCCTGGATGTAGAGCTGGTCGCCGCTGCCGGGCGAGTCCTGGGCGTCCTTGCCCCTGAAGAAGTGGTTGAAGCCGGTCTCGTAGAGCCAGGCGGCGGAGGCGAAGGTGGCGATGTGGCCGCCGACGCCGTACTTGCTGCCCCTGGTCACCATCGCGGCCGCGTTCCAGCGGTTCCACGCGGTGATCTTCCGCTCCAGCTCCTCGTCGCCGGGGACGGCCGTCTCGGCGGCGGTGGGGATGGTGTTGAGGTAGTCCGTCTCCAGCAGCTTCGGCAGTGCGACGCCGTCCGCCTCGGCGCGCTCCAGCGTGCGGCGCATCAGGTATGCGGCGCGGTGCGGCCCGGCCTCCCTGGCCACGGCGTCCAGAGAGGCCCGCCATTCTGCGGTCTCCTCCGGGTCCCGGTCCGGGAGCTGGTCGAGCGCGCTCGGCTGGATGGCCTGGGGGTCGGTCATGTCGCCGCCTTCCTCAGTCGAAGGGGGTTCCCTCATCGGTAAGGGTTCGGGGGTGCCCTTGGTCTTTGGCAGGACAGGGCAGAGGGCCCGGGTGCGAGCCCGTCGGTGACTCTAACTCCCTGATCGATGATCGATCAAAGGGTTGAAGGGCAAAACCTCTCGATTCCGAGAAAGTCGGCACGGCGTGCCTTCGGCAGTGGCACCGGGTGACGTGATCCAAGCGACGTTTACGCAGGTGGGGAGGTGTTTGAGCGGGGGTGCGCTCTTGTGTGGGAGGGGCTTCCCGCCAGGTTTTCTCCGCCGCGACGGCGATCAGCCGCGACGGCGCTTTTCGGCGGTGCCGAGCCGGGCGTTGCCGCCCGCCATTGGGGGTGGTGGTCGGTTGGGTGCGGCGTCGTCGTGGCTGGTCGCGCAGTTCCTCCCCCAGCCTTTGGCCGGGGGTACCCCCAGCGCCCCTATGGGGCGCTGTTCGGCTCGCCTTTCCATTCCGCCGCGGCGGCGCTCTTCGGCGGTGCCGAGCTCGCCGCGACCCCGAAGGCTCACGGTCTCGGGGCGCAGCCCAGGACGTGGGACTTCACGATGTCCGCGATGCGCGGGTCCCGGCGCTGGAACGCCGCCACCAGCTCCTGGTGCTCCTCCGCGTACGACTGCTGGACCGTGCCCAGCCAGCGGATGGACAGCGCCGTGAAGACCTCGATGCCCAGGCCCTCCCAGGTGTGCAGCAGCACCGAGTTCCCGGCCGCCCGGACCAGCTCGCGGTGAAAGCCGACCGTGTGCCGGACCTGGGCCGTGCCGTCGGCGTTCCGGTCGGCGTCGTAGAGGGCCGCCACATGCGGCTCAAGGGCCGAGCAGTCCTCGGCCAGCTTCTCCGCCGCCAGCTCCGCCGCGATCGCCTCCAGGCCGGCCCGCACCGGGTAGCTCTCCTCCAGGTCGGCCGCCGTCAGGTTCCGCACCCGCACGCCCTTGTTCGGCGCCGACTCGATGAGACGGAGGGACTCCAGCTCGCGCAGCGCCTCCCTGACCGGCGTCTGGCTGACCTCCAGCTCCGTCGCGATCCGACGCTCCACGATCCGCTCGCCCGGCTTCCAGCGCCCGCTGACGATTCCCTCCACGATGTGCTCGCGGATCTGTTCGCGCAGCGAGTGGACGACGGGCGCGGTCATGGGAGCTCCTTAAGGGCGTTTGACGTTTAGACAATAAGGCCGGACCGCCTTTCGGGAGAGGCGTGCGGGGGCGCTTTCGCGCAGGTGAGACGAGACTTACACGCTTACCGGGGGTGCCGGGGCCAGGTGAGACGACGGTGCCCCGCCCGGAAGAACTCCGGACGGGGCACCGTGGAACCCTCTGGGACCCGCTGGGGATCAGAGACCGAGCTCGACCTCGAACTCGCCCGCCTCCAGGATCGCCTTGACGGCCGTCAGGTAGCGGGCCGCGTCGGCGCCGTCCACCAGGCGGTGGTCGTAGGACAGGGTCAGGTACGTCATGTCGCGGACGCCGATGACCGTGCCCTCCTCCGTCTCGATGACGGCCGGACGCTTGACCGTGGCACCGATGCCGAGGATCGCGACCTGGTTCGGCGGCACGATGATCGTGTCGAACAGCGCGCCGCGCGAGCCGGTGTTGGAGATGGTGAAGGTCGCGCCGGACAGCTCGTCCGGGGTGATCTTGTTCGCCCGGACCTTGCCCGCGAGCTCGGCGGTGGCCTTGGCGATACCGGCGATGTTGAGGTCGCCCGCGTGCTTGATGACCGGGGTCATCAGGCCCTTCTCGGAGTCCACCGCGATACCGACGCTCTCGGTGTCGAAGTAGGTGATCGTGCCCTCTTCCACGTTGATCCGGGCGTTGACGGCCGGGTGGGCCTTCAGCGCCTGGGCCGCCGCCTTGACGAAGAACGGCATCGGGGAGAGCTTGACGCCCTCGCGCGCGGCGAAGGAGTCCTTGGCCTGGGCGCGCAGCCGCATCAGGCGGGTCACGTCGACCTCGACGACCGAGGAGAGCTGCGCCTGCTCGTGCAGCGCCTTGACCATGTTGTCGCCGATGACCTTGCGGATGCGGGGCATCTTGACGGTCTGGCCGCGCAGCGGGGAGACCTCCAGCGCCGGGGCCTTCTTCGCAGCGGCGGCGGCCGGAGCGGCGGCGGCCACGGGGGCCGGAGCAGCGGCGGCGGCCTTCGCGGCCTCGGCGGCGGCGAGCACGTCCTGCTTGCGGATCCGGCCGCCTACGCCGGTGCCCTTGACGGAGCCCAGGTCGACGCCGTTCTCGGCGGCGAGCTTGCGGACCAGCGGGGTGACGTAGGCACCCTCGTCGACCGGAGCGGCCGGGGACGGAGCCGGGGTGACGGGGGCGGCGGCCACCGGCGCGGGGGCCGGAGCCGGGGCGGCCGGAGCCGGAGCCGGAGCGGCCGGAGCCGGAGCGGCGGCGACCGGGGCGGGCGCCGGAGCGACGGGGGCGGGCCACC
>NZ_JAGXJL010000220.1:0-352 GCF_019091475.1 Streptomyces sp. GbtcB6
CAATCAACCAACGTAACCACCCAGTTGATGGTTGTGACGCTGCATGACTTTAGACGAGTGTCCCCCATCCTTCTGACAATGAAGTCGGTCAAGATGGCTTTCAAACACCTCAATCACCCAACGTGGACGCCCGCCGAAATCCCATTGAGGTTGAAGACACCGAATGAATTCAAATGAGTGTCAGCCATACATCACTCAAACAGTGAAGTCGGTTGTGACAGCTTTTAAACATCCTCAATCAACCAACGTAACCACACAGCTGATGGTTGCGACGCCGCATGATTTTAGACGAGGGTCCCCCATCCTTCTGAAAATGAAGTCGATCAAGATGGCTTTCAAACATCCTCAATCA
>NZ_JAGXJL010000221.1:0-352 GCF_019091475.1 Streptomyces sp. GbtcB6
TGTTGTTCCATCTAAAGCAGTCCCTAAGACACCCGTCGAACTATGGAATGGTCGCACACCTAGTTTGCGTCATTATAGGATTTGGGGGTGCCCTGCTCACGTCTTAAGAAAGAAAGAAGGCAAACTGGAATCGCGAACTGAGGTTTGCATGTTTGGCGGAAATTCTAAAGAGACTAGGGGTGGACTATTTTATAGTCACAAGGATAACAATTTAATTGTTTCTACAAATGCTACTTTCCTTGAAGAGAACTATATTAAAGACTACAAACCGAAAAGTAAAGTTGTTCTAGAGGAATTGCTATCAGATATAAGTCCTTCCAATGTTATGTCCTCTTCCACTCCTGAAGAAGAC
>NZ_JAGXJL010000222.1:0-350 GCF_019091475.1 Streptomyces sp. GbtcB6
TGCACGGCCAGCGCGGTCTTGCCGATCCCGGCGGCGCCGCCGATGGCGGAGATGACCACGGTGTTCGCCGTACCCGGTGCCCCCGCGGGCGCAAGCAGCGAGTGGAGTCGGCCGAGTTCGCCGGTGCGGCCGGCGAAACCCGGAGTGTCGTGCGGGAGTTCGGCCGGCACGGCGCTCTCGCGCGGCGGGTGGAGCACCGGCCGAGGCGGAGACAGGAGGAAGGCGTCGTCCTGACGCAGTACCGCTGCGTGCACCCGGCGCAGTTCCTCACCGGGATCGGCTCCGAGCTCGTCACGCAGCCGTACGCGCATGTCCTCAAAGGCATTCAGCGCTTCCGCCTGACGGCCGCA
>NZ_JAGXJL010000223.1:0-348 GCF_019091475.1 Streptomyces sp. GbtcB6
GTGGGGCTGTGCCTGCCGCGTGGGGTCGAGGCGATCGTGGCGATCCTGGCGGTGTGGAAGGCCGGTGGGGCGTACGTACCGCTGGACCCGGAGTACCCCACTGACCGGCTGGCGTACATGGTCGCCGACAGCGGCGCCGAATTGGTCCTGGTCGCGCCCGAAACCGTCGGCCGGCTGTCCGCGGACGTCGAGACGGTGCTGCTCGACGAACTGGACGGCGACTCGGGCGAACTGCCGGAGATCGTCCCTGAGCAGCTGGCCTACATCATCTACACGTCGGGTTCGACGGGGCGGCCGAAGGGTGTGGTGGTGTCGCATGTGGGGTTGGTGAATTTGGCGTTGGCGCAG
>NZ_JAGXJL010000224.1:0-347 GCF_019091475.1 Streptomyces sp. GbtcB6
CCTCGGGCCGGACGGACTCGGCAACTCCCTCGACCACATCAAGAAGATCATGGGCACCTCCATGGGGGCCCTGATCCACCACTTCAAGCTGGTCACCGAGGGCTTCCGGGTCCCGCCCGGACAGGCCTACGTGGCCGTCGGGTCACCCAAGCGCGAACTCGGTGTGCACGCCGTGTCCGACGGCGGCACCCGCCCCTACCGGGTCCACTTCCGCGCCCCGGCCTTCACCAACCTGCAGGCCATGGGGGCGATGTGCGAGGGCGGCCAGGTCGCCGACGACATCGTCGCCGTCGCGTCCATCGACCCCGTGATGGGAGGCGTCGACCGGTGACCACCTCTTCTTCGGA
>NZ_JAGXJL010000225.1:0-342 GCF_019091475.1 Streptomyces sp. GbtcB6
CCCGCCGGCTGAGGACGCGCAGCTCGGCCAGGTCCTCGTCGACGCCCCGCAGGTTGCCGGGCGAGTCGTCCATGATGTGGGTGCGGTACATCAGGGTGACGCCGACCTCCCAGTCACCGCCGTGCTCCCGGCAGGTGGCGACCACGGCGGACAGGTCGGGCGGGATGGCCACGGCGGGGCCGCCCAGGGTCCACGCGGTGAGCGGCCAGATGATCCCCGGCAGCCGGGCGGCCCGGGGCCCGCCCGCCTCGAAGGCGGGCCGGCCGAGCGCGACGTACCCCGGAGTCCCCCCGTCCGCCACCAGGTCGGGCTGGCCGGACTCGGAGGCCAGGAACAGGTCGA
>NZ_JAGXJL010000226.1:0-340 GCF_019091475.1 Streptomyces sp. GbtcB6
AATTTTTTTTGCCACTAGTCACAATCAATTTGTAGTACGAAGAAATGAATATGAAGAATGGTTTTGGGTTAAAATTTGTTGAAATTGCCCCCTAATTGAAAATATTCTTCTTTTCAGGGGAAATTTTTACAAGTTTTTTTCTTACTCTTACACTCGTTAGTTTTCTGTTAAAATCTCAACCTACACATCTCCAAAGATCATGAAATTTCACGGCAGCCTAGCCAAGACCGTTGTGCATCACTTTTCTCATGGACACGTTGAGAGAAAAATTAGTTATATTGCACTAACGATCGTTTTGATCGAAATAGTGAAAATCTCACATTTCTGATAGTGGTACCCC
>NZ_JAGXJL010000227.1:0-336 GCF_019091475.1 Streptomyces sp. GbtcB6
ATCCAAAGCTGTGAATGAAAAGTATGAGCGTTGGCAGAAAGCAAATGACAAAGCTCTATACTTTATGCTTTCTAGCATGGTTGACACCCTCAAAACTCGGTTTTCTAAAACTGAGAAGGCTGCTGAAGTTATGACGAAGTTAAATGAGCTATTCGGTAAGGCATCACTTCAGTCACGCTTTGACGCGACTAAGAAGTACATTAATGCACGGATGGAATCTCATCAAAACGTGCGTGACCATGTTCTCCTCATGTCCAGTTATTTCCAAGAAGCCCAGGATCATGGTGCTCAAATGGACAGTGCTACTCAAGTTAGTCTTATCTTGAATAGCCTGAC
>NZ_JAGXJL010000228.1:0-335 GCF_019091475.1 Streptomyces sp. GbtcB6
ATGAGCCTTAGTCCACGAGTCTTTGTTATTAATGGATGTATTTAATACAGATTCCACACTTGAGGGAATGTAGTCCTCATAAATACAGAGAATGTTCTTGGTGAGTATTTACTCTTCTTGCTCATATGCAACCCAAGATTCTCGACCCCATTAAATGAGCTTTGAGGGGGGTATTTATAGTGTTTTGGTGGGGTAAACCCTAGAATTGTTCTTACAAACGTATCTGTAAGTATCCATAAAGTTGGGTATTCCCAATGAATATACCATGGGTAATCCATGGTCAAATCCCTAGGTGCTGTAGGAATTTTATGTGGATTGTCCATATTGCTTATAGG
>NZ_JAGXJL010000229.1:0-334 GCF_019091475.1 Streptomyces sp. GbtcB6
CCTGAGCAATCATCAGCTTTCCATCAGCGTCAGCGAGCGACTCGCTGATCTTGCCCTGCGCATCCTTGATGCCCTCCCCGGCCAGAGCCTCACGACCGGCCGGGTAGAGCCGGATATCGGCGCGGGACCCATCCGCCTTGGTGCGCGCGTTGGTGGCCGTGGCGACAGTCCCCGTATTCGCGCTGGACGCCTCGCTGACAATCTGGCGGACATCAGCGGGCAGGTCCGCCGACAGGTCCGCAGACGAGCGGAAAGCAGCCGCGAAGCTGTCAACGTCACCGCCCATCGAGGCAATGGCAGCCTTTACCGGGTCCGGCGCAGACGGGCGAACGTA
>NZ_JAGXJL010000023.1:0-188326 GCF_019091475.1 Streptomyces sp. GbtcB6
GAACTGCGCAAAAACCCACGACGCACCCGCACCCAACGCACGAGCTCAGCCGACCCCGGGGGCGCGGGGAACTGCGCAAAAACCCACGACGCACCCGCACCCAACGCACGAGCTCAGCCGACCCCGGGGGCGCGGGGAACTGCGCGAAATCCGCAGCCCACCCGCACCCCGCAACGGCCAGCCCTACGCCGTGACCTCCGAGCGGTCCCCGCCCCACATCGTGTGGAACGCCCCCTCCCGGTCCACCCTCCGGTACGTGTGCGCCCCGAAGAAGTCCCGCTGCCCCTGCGTGAGCGCCGCAGGCAACCGCTCGGCCCGCAGCGCGTCGTAGTACGCCAGCGCCGCCGAGAAGCCGGGCACGGCGACCCCCTCCCGCGTCGCCGCGATGATCACCTCACGCCAGTCGTCCTGCGCCTCCGCGATCTCCCGCGCGAACGTCTCGTCCGACAGCAGGCTCGGCAGGTCCGCCCGCGTGTCGTACGCCGCGCGGATCCGGTCGAGGAACGCCGCCCGGATGATGCAGCCGCCCCGCCAGATCGAGGACACCGCCCCGAGGTCGATGTCCCAGTCGTACTCGTCGCTGCCCGCCTGGATCTCGTGGAAGCCCTGCGTGTACGACACGATCTTCGACGCGTACAGCGCCTGCTCCACCCGGTCCGCGAACGCCGCCGCCTCCGCCTCGGACAGCGCCGTCGGCTTCGGACCGGCGAGCCCGCGCGAGGCGGCCCGCAGGTCGGCGTGACCGGACAGCGAGCGCGCGAACACCGCCTCGGCGATGCCCGACACCGGCACGCCCAGGTCGAGCGCGATCTGGACCGTCCAGCGGCCGGTGCCCTTCTGCTCGGCCTGGTCCACGACCACGTCCACGAACGGCTTCCCGGTCGCGGCGTCCACGTGCGCCAGCACCTCCGCCGTGATCTCGATCAGGTACGAGTCCAGCCGGCCCGTGTTCCACGTACGGAAGATGTCCGCGATCTGCGCGGGGGAGTACCCGGCGACATCCCGCAGCAGCTGGTACGCCTCACCGATCAGCTGCATGTCGGCGTACTCGATGCCGTTGTGCACCATCTTCACGAAGTGCCCGGCCCCGTCGGGACCGACATGCGTCACGCAGGGCGCGCCGTCCGCCGCCTTCGCCGAGATCTTCTCCAGCATCGGGCCCAGCGAGTCGTACGACTCCTTCGGCCCGCCCGGCATGATGCTCGGCCCGTGCAGC
The DNA here is from genome assembly GCF_019091475.1 of Streptomyces sp. GbtcB6. Lineage (NCBI taxonomy): Bacteria > Bacillati > Actinomycetota > Actinomycetes > Kitasatosporales > Streptomycetaceae > Streptomyces > Streptomyces sp. GbtcB6. The sequence goes on from NZ_JAGXJL010000023.1 coordinate 1,217, forward strand.
GCGCCCTCCTCACCGCCGGACACACCCATGCCCACGAAGTGGATGCCCTGCTCGCGCAGCGCCTTCTCGCGGCGCCGGGTGTCCGCGAAGTGCGCGTTGCCACCGTCGATGATCATGTCGCCGGGCTCCAGGAGCGGTGCGAACTCCTCGATCACCGCGTCCGTCGGACCGCCCGCCTTGACCATGATGACCAGCCGGCGCGGCCGCTCCAGCGCCTCCACGAACTCCTTGGCGGTCTCGGCCGCGATGAAGTCGCCCTCGTCCCCGAAGTTCTCCACCAGCTCGTGTGTCTTCGACACCGTGCGGTTGTGCAACGCCACCGTGTAGCCGTTGCGCGCGAAGTTCCGGGCGAGGTTGCGGCCCATGACCGCGAGACCCGTGACGCCGATCTGCGCCGAAGTGCTCATACCGCCTGCTCCTCAAGAATCAAGTCGATCCCGTAAAACGTGCAAGGGATGCTGCCGCCGCTCATGCCCGCCAGTATTGCCCAAAGGCCATCCTGACTCGCCGTTCGACCGGCCGCACTTGCAGATACGGACGACACGGGCCCGACAGCTCAGTAACCTCGCGAAACGCTTCCCCCGGCTGCCATCGGGCCCGTGGGACTGACGGCACGTCAACGTGCATCCGTCCCGCGTCCCTTCGGGACCGCTCAGAAACGCCTTCGGAGCGTGACGGCCGGGCCCCGATGGGCAAGAGGCGGCTGATTGCCGTCTTGTCATGGCCTGTTCGGGACACTTACTTTTGGCCTTCCTGACGCGTGTGGCGAGGGGGGCTTCAGACATGGCCGAACGCGGTCGGCACCGCCGGTACCAGCCGAACAGGATCAACCGCGCCTCGCTGACCGTCACGGCGGGCGGCGCCGGCCTCGCGCTCCCGCTCGCCGCCGCCGCAAGCGCCGACGCGGCCTCCGTGTCCACCTGGGACAAGGTCGCCGCCTGCGAGTCCAGCGGCGACTGGGGCATCAACACCGGCAACGGCTTCTACGGCGGGCTCCAGTTCACCCAGTCCACCTGGGAGGCCTACGGGGGCACGAGATACGCGCCGCGCGCCGACCTCGCCACCAAGGACCAGCAGATAGCGGTGGCCGAGAAGGTTCTCGACGGCCAGGGGCCGGGCGCCTGGCCGGTCTGCTCGGTACGGGCCGGGCTCACCCGCGGCGGCGACACCCCCGACGTGCACACCGAGAGCGCCGCCACCCGCCCCGCGACGAACTCCACGAAGGGCTCTGCGAAGAGTTCCGTACGGGACGTACGGCCGCAGACCACGCCGCAGTCCCGGGCCGGCCAGGCCGAGATGTACACCGTGGTGCGCGGCGACACGCTCTCCGGGATCGCCGAGGACCACGACGTGGCCGGGGGCTGGCACCGGCTGTACGCGGCCAACCGTACGACGGTCGGCTCCGACCCCGATCTGATCCTGCCGGGACAGCGGCTGAGCCTCACGGGCCAGGCCGCCAGGACCAAGCCTCACACCAAGGCCGAGGCCAAGACCACAACCAAAGCCAAGAGCAAGACCGAGACGACGAAGGCCGCCCCCCGCACCGGTCACTCCCTCGTCGCCCCCGTCGACGCCCCGATCGGCACCCCCTACCACGCGTCCGGCTCGCACTGGTCGAAGGGCTACCACACCGGCGTCGACTTCCTCGCGCCCACCGGCACCTCCGTCAAGGCGGTCGAGGCCGGGCAGGTCGTCACGGCGGGCTGGGGCGGCTCGTACGGCTACCAGGTGGTGATCCGGCACGCCGACGGCCGGTACACGCAGTACGCCCATCTGTCGGCGATCTCCGTGCGGGCCGGGCAGAGCGTGTCCACCGGCCAGCGGATAGGCCGCTCGGGCTCCACCGGAAACGCCACGGGCCCGCATCTGCACTTCGAGGTGCGGACGGGGCCCGGATTCGGCACGGACATCGACCCGGTCGCCTATCTCCGGGCCGGCGGCGTCAGGATTTGACCCGCGTACGGCGCCGGCCCAGGAGCGGACCGTGCACATAGTCGGAGGCGGGCAGCAGCACGTCGGGCACGTCCGGGAGCGCGTCCGGCGCCGCGGACCCCGACCGCTGCTGGGGCATCGCGATCAGTGAGCCCGGCGCGGGATGCGCCTCGCCGTCGCCCGGCGGACGGACTCCCGCCGCTCCGATAGCCGCCGACCCGGCCATCGCCGTCTCCGTCTGCGCCGCGCCGCCGCGCGCCACACCGCCCTGGGCCGCACCGGACTGTGCCAGGCCCGCCTCGGCCAGTTCCACCAGCGCCTCGACCAACGGCTCGGGCGACACCTCGGCCACCGCGGGCTCCGGCACCGGCCGGTCCGGGTGCGGGGTGCGCTCGATGCGCTCGGTCGTCAGCAGGATCAGGCCGCCCGCCGCCACCACACCGCAGCCGAGCGCCAGCAGGGTGCCCGTCGCGCCGTAGCGGAACGTCTCGCCGAACATCGTGATGCCGACCGCGGCGGCCAGCACCGGGTTGACCACGGTCAGCGTGGCCAGCGGCGCGGCGAGGCCGCCGCCGCGGTAGGCGGCCTGGGAGATCAGGACGCCCGCGACGGCGTAGGCACCGATCACGGACAGCCAGAGCAGGTCGGCCGCGGCGATCCCGCCGTCCCAGTCGATCGCCACGACCTTGGTGAACACCGAGGACATGCCGAAGGCTATGCCGGACGCGGTGGCGAGCAGCACGCTGCGCACCGCCGGGTGCCGGTGGGCGGCCCGGCCCGCGATCATCAGGGCGACGACCGCCGCGCCGGTGACCACCGCGACCCCGATCCGGCCGGCGGAGGCAAGGGTGTGCGAGTCGGAGGAACCGACCAGGGAGAGCAGACCGGCCAGACCGACGGTGGCCATGATCGCGCCCCGCCAGGCCGTCGTCCCGGCCCTGCGGCCGACGAAGAGGGCCGCCATGGGCAGCGCGAACACGATGGTGAGCGCGCCCAGCGGCTGGACAAGGCTCAGCGGGCCGTAGGCCAGTGCCACCACGTGCAGCAGGCCGCCGAGGCCGTTGAGGGCCATCGCCCCCCACCAGCTCGGGCGGCGCAGCGGCGCGTACTGCTCGTCGGGGGAGGAGACCGCTACCTGCTCCTGCACGATCGCTCCGCCGGCGTAGGCGACGGCGGAGACGAAGGAAAGCATCACGGACAACGCGAGGGCACTCATACTCGGCTCCTCTGCGTCAGGCGGGACCGTGTGGTCCCACGCGGTGATCGGTCGGCTTCCATGAGCAACACTCTGCCGGTCCGTCTGCTTCCCGTCGTCGTACCTGAGCACCCAATGGGTCCTACTACCGATGGAGTACGAAGGGATCCTGATCATCCCCAGGGTGGGGGCCGCCGGGTGGAGGCGGCGTGCGCGGGGATCCCTGCAACCCTGGTACTACTGCTGTTCGTGGACCTGTTCGTGAACCTGGACCCCGATCTCGCCGCGCTTCGGGAGCTCGGCGGCTTCTTCGTCCTGCGGACGGTCCGATCGGCGGTCGGAGACCCCGGTGCGGCGAGAGTCGACGAGTCGGCGACTCTTGCAAAGGCCTATAAAAGACTTACATCGGATGTTTACGAAAATGCCCTGACTTTCCGCGTTGATGCCGTTTCGGGGCGTCTGGGCATCGCCGAGCCCCGGGTCGCCGCCTCCATCGCCCACCAGGCGCTGGCCGCCCGGCTCTGGTCCGTCGCCCTCGGCTGCGCCGTCCGCTACGGCCGCCTCCCCGACCTCGCCCCGGGCCTGCTCCGCTGGGACGCCGCTGCCACCGCCCCCGACGACCTCTGGCTCACCGAGGTGTGCGCCCGTCCCGGCGGCGCCGACCCGGCCGCACTCGCCGACACCGTCGTACATGCCGTCGTACACGGCCATCTCGAACCCCTAGGGGAGGCCCTGCGGGCCCGTTACGGTCTCGCCGCCGGCCTGCTGTGGGGCAACGCCGGCTCCGCGCTGGCCGGTGCCGCACGGGAACTGGACCGCTGGGCGCGTGCGAACAACCGTGCGGATGTGGCCGCCCGGAACCGCTCCCTCACCGACGCCCTCTTCGCGCACCCCCTGCTGAGCGCCACCGGCACCCGCAGCGGCCTGGCCTTCCGGCGCCGCAGCTGCTGTCTCTACTACCGGGTACCGGGCGGCGGGGTCTGCGGTGACTGTTGTTTCACACAACCACCGCGCTCTTCCCCGCGCGCCGCATCTGGGTGACCATGGAACAACCGGCCGTGGAGAGCGAGGGGTTGCGGGTGCGAGTCGGACTGCTGACCCGGGAGTACCCCCCGGACGTCTACGGCGGCGCGGGTGTTCATGTGGAGTTCCTCGCCCGTGAGTTGCGGCCCCTGGTCGACCTCGAGGTGCACTGCTGGGGCGAGGGCCGCGGGGTCGGCGTCGTCCGGCACCGCCCCTGGTCCGCCCTGGACACCGCCAACGACGCGCTGCGTACCTTCTCCGTCGACCTGGCGATGGCCGCGGGCCTCGAAGGCCGCGAACTCGTCCACTCCCACACCTGGTACGCCAACCTCGCCGGCCATGTGGCCAAGATGCTGTACGGCGTCCCGCACGTGGTGACCGCCCACTCGCTGGAGCCGCTGCGCCCCTGGAAGGCCGAGCAACTCGGCGGCGGCTACGCGCTGTCGAGCTGGGCCGAGCGCAGCGCGATCGAGGCCGCCGACGCCGTGATCGCCGTGTCCGGGGCGATGCGCGAGGACATCCTCGGCTGCTACCCCGCCCTGGACCCGGCGAAGGTCCACGTCGTGCACAACGGCATCGACACCGTCCTCTACCGCCCGGACCGGTCCACCGACGTCCTGGCCCGGATCGGCATCGACCCCGGCCGCCCGTACGTGTTGTTCGTCGGCCGTATCACCCGGCAGAAGGGCGTGCCCCACCTGCTGCGCGCGGTACGGGACATCGACCCGGCGGCGCAGGTCGTGCTCTGTGCGGGGGCACCCGACACTCCCGAGATCGACCGGGAGTTCCGGGAGCTGTTCGCGGAGCTGAGCCGGGTCCGCGAGGGCGTGCACTGGATCCCGCAGATGCTGCCGCGCGCCGACGTCATCCAACTCCTCACCCATGCGGCTGTGTTCGCCTGTCCCTCGGTCTACGAACCGCTCGGCATCGTCAACCTGGAGGCGATGGCCTGCGGCACGCCCGTGGTGGCGTCCCGGGTCGGCGGTATCCCCGAGGTCGTCGAGGACGGCAAGACGGGCCTGCTGGTCGACCTGGACGACGACTTCGAGGGGGGTCTGGCGCGGGCGCTGGACGCCGTCGTCGGCGACCGGGAGACGGCCCGGCGGATGGGCGAGGCCGGACGGGAGCGGGCCGTGGGGGAGTTCGGCTGGGACGCGGTGGCCCGGCGCACGGTCCGGCTCTACGAGGAGATCATCAAACAGGCGTAACGACAGGCGTAACGAACAGGCCGCCTGTTCGACGCGATCCCGGTGCAGGCTTAGCGGATGTGCTCCCAGGGCAAGCATGGAGCACCAGGGTGAGGGGAGCGGCCATGCGTCGTGGTGGACCTTCGGTACTCGGGATCGTGCTCGCCGGCGGAGAGGGCAAACGCCTGATGCCGCTGACCGCCGACCGAGCGAAACCAGCTGTCACCTTCGGCGGTACCTACCGCCTGGTCGACTTCGTTCTGTCCAACCTCGTCAACGCGGACGTGCTGCGCATCTGCGTGCTGACGCAGTACAAGTCGCACTCGCTGGACCGGCACATCACCACCACCTGGCGGATGTCCAGCCTGCTCGGCAACTACATCACCCCGGTCCCGGCGCAGCAGCGGCTCGGCCCGCGCTGGTACCTGGGCAGTGCCGACGCCCTTCTGCAGTCGCTCAACCTCGTCCACGACGAACAGCCCGACTACGTCGCGGTGTTCGGCGCCGACCACGTCTACCGCATGGACCCGCGGCAGATGCTCCAGCAGCACATCGAGGGCGGCGCCGGAGTCACGGTCGCGGGCATCCGCATCCCGCGCGCGGAGTCCTCGGCGTTCGGTGTGATCACCCCGGGCTCGGACGGGCAGACGATAGAGACCTTCCTGGAGAAGCCGGCCGACCCGCCAGGGCTGCCGGACGCCCCGGACACCGTCTTCGCCTCCATGGGCAACTACATCTTCACCACCAAAGCCCTGGTCGAGTCCCTGCAGCGGGACGCCGAGGACGACGACTCCGTGCACGACATGGGCGGCTCGATACTGCCCCAGCTCACCGCCCGCGGCGAGGCCCAGCTCTACGACTTCGGCACCAACCACGTGCCCGGCGAGACCAGCCGCGACCGCGGCTACTGGCGGGACGTCGGGACCCTCGACGCGTACTACGACGCCCACATGGACCTGATCGCCGAGCGGCCCGCATTCAACCTCTTCAACCGCAGCTGGCCCATCTACACGCACTCGTACCAGCTTTCCCCGGCCCGCTTCAACGCGGGCGGCATGGCGAGCGAGTCCATCATCAGCGCCGGCTGCCTGATCCGGGGCCAGGTCACCCGGTCCGTGCTGTCACCGGGCGTGCGGGTCGACCCGGGCGCGGTGGTCCAGGGATCGGTGCTGCACGACAACGTCATCGTGGGCCGCGGCGCGGTGGTGCGCGGCGCGGTCCTGGACAAGAACGTCGAGGTCCCGCCCGGCGCGACGATAGGCGTCAACCCCGACCGCGACGCCGAGCTGTACACCGTGTCCAAGAACGGAATCATCGCCCTCGGGAAGGGACAGCTGGTCTCCTAGCCCCCGTTCACCATGGGCCCGGCGCCGTTTCCGCGCCGGGCCCAAGTCGTGTGCGTGCCAACTCGGGCGCGACGCGCTACGAGTGAAAAACCCTCATTTGCCGGACTTTTTGGGTCGCTCCCCTCACGATGCAGACAGCAATGTCGAGCTTCGGAGGTCATCCGACATGAGAGGGACCCGGCGCACGCGGCTGTGCCTCGCCGGGGTGCTGACAGCGTCCGCGCTGCTCACCGCACCCGCCGCAGGGGCCGCCGAACCGGCCGACGGCCACCTCGCCGACCTGGTGAACCCCTTCATCGGCAGCCAGGACGAGGGCAACACGTTCCCCGGCGCGGCCGTGCCCTTCGGCATGGTGCAGCTCTCCCCGGACACCGGGCACAGCACCGGCTACGACTACTCCCAGCACCGGATCCGCGGCTTCTCCCTGATCCACCTCTCCGGCGTCGGCTGTGCCATCGGCGGCGACCTGCCCGTGCTGCCCACCACCGGGGACGTCACGCGGACGGACTACGCCGAGTACGCCGCCGGGTTCCGGCACGCCGACGAGGCGGCCAGCCCCGGCTACTACCGCGTCGGCCTCGACTCGGGCGTGACGGCCGAGCTGACCGCGACCGCCCGCACCGGCGTCCAGCGCTACACCTTCCCGGCCACCGACCGGGCGAACGTCCTGCTCAACGCGCACCAGGCGCTGCACAAGCCGGTCAGCAGCGACGTCGAGATCCTCGACGACCACACCGTGCGCACCCGGATCACCGGCCACGGCTTCTGCCGCGACACCGCCCCCTACACCGTCTACACGGTCACCCGCTTCAGCCGCCCCTTCACCGCGTACGGCACCTGGAACGGCACTGCGGTCACCCCCGGTTCCCGCACCGGAGCCGACGGCGCCTACGTCCGCTTCGACACCACCCGGGACCGTACGGTCGAGGCGACCACCGCCCTGTCGTACGTCGACGCGCAGGGCGCCGAGGTCAATCTGCGCGCCGAGGGCGGACGTTCGTTCGACACGGTACGGCGGCAGGCCCGGGACGCCTGGGAGCGGCGGCTGGCCGGCATCCGCGTCCAGGGCGGCTCCCCGACCCTGCGCCGCACCTTCTACTCGTCCCTGTACCGCACCTTCCTCGCGCCCAACGTCGGCGGTGACGCCGACGGCCGCTACGCCGGCTGGGACCGCCGGATCCACCGCGCGCAGGGGTTCACCTACTACCAGAACTGGTCCCTCTGGGACACCTACCGCACCCAGGCCCAGGCGCTCGCCCTGCTCGCCCCGCGCGAGGCCCGGGACATGGCCCTGTCGGTGCTGAAGATCGACGAGGAGGGCGGCTGGCTGCCCAAGTGGGGCTACGGCACGGTCGAGACGAACATCATGACCGGCGACCCGGTCACCCCGTTCCTCACCACCGCCTACCAGATGGGCCTGCTCAAGGGGTACGAGGAGCGGGCCTACCGGGCGCTGAAGAAGAACGCCGACGGTGTGCCGCCGGCCGCCAACGCCGGGGTCGGCCGCGAGGCCAACGCCGAGTACCTCGCCGACGGTTTCGCGCCGTACCTCAAGGGCCGCCCGCACACCAAGGTGGGCGACTCCGACTACGACCACGGCGCCTCCGTCACCCTGGAGTACGCGCTGTCCGACGCGATGCTCGGGCAGATGGCCCGGGACCTCGGACACGGCGCGGACGCGGCCCGCTATGCCACCCGGGCACAGAACTACCGCAACATCTTCGACCCCGCCACCGGCTTCTTCCGCGCCCGCGACGCCTCCGGCGCCTTCACCGGAGACCCCGACCCGGCCCGCGGCATCGGCTTCCACGAGGGCACCGCCTGGCAGTACCAGTGGCTCGTCCCGCAGGACCTGCCCGGCGTGATCTCCCTGATCGGCGGCGAGCGCGCCGCCAACGCGCGGCTCGACTCCTTCTTCGCCTACGACAGGCTGCTCGCCGACCCCGCGAAGACCGCGCGCGAGGTGTGGGTGCACGGCAACGCGTACGCCTACTACAACGCGGCCGTCTACAACCCCATGAACGAGCCCGACCTGACCGCCCCGTACACCTACCTCTCCACCGGCCAGCCCTGGAAGACCACCGACGTGGTGCACGCGGCGCTGACCCTCTTCACCGACGGACCGACCGGGATGACCGGCAACGACGACCTCGGCACCATGTCCGCCTGGAACGTCCTGTCGTCCCTCGGCCTCTTCCCGGTGCAGCCCGGCTACGGCACCTGGGGTCTGTCCACGCCCGTCTTCGACCGGGCCGACGTCCGCCTCGACCGCCGTTTCTGGCCGAGCGGCGGGTTCACGGTGACCGCGCCGGGCACCTCGGCCGCCGACCGTTACGTACAGTCGGCCCGGACCGACGGATCGGAGTACGGCCGTACCTATCTGACGACCGGTGCGCTGCGCTCCCTGCGGTCGCTGGCGTTCACGGTCGGCTCGCGCCCGTCAGAGTGGGGTACGTCACCCGTGGCGGGGCCACCGGCCCTGAAGTGACCTCAGGTGTCCCATGAGTCCCGCCTCTTTCGGAGGGGGCGGGACTTAATCTGCTGTTAACTGAGCGTAGCGTGATCGTACTTGACCGTAATCATGAGTCGGCGTTTGACTGCTGATCCACCCTCCGTCGACGCGAGGCACCCCCTTTGAAGACTGAGACTGCTGACCTGCTCGCTCCTCTCGACCTGGCGTTCTGGAACATAGAGTCCGACCAGCACCCGATGCACCTCGGTGCGCTCGGCGTGTTCTCGGCGCACTCGCCGACCGCCGGAGCACACGCCGCCGACCTGCTCGCGGCCCGGGCCGCCGCCGTGCCCGGACTGCGCATGCGGATCCGCGACGTCTGGCAGCCGCTCGCGTTCGGCGGCGCCGCCCGCGAGACCGACCCGGACTTCGACCCCCTGAACCACGTCCGGCTGCACGCCCCGACCTCGGACTTCCAGGCCGTGGCGGGCCGGCTGATGGAGCGTCCGCTGGAGCGCGGCCGGCCGCCGTGGGAGGCGCATGTGCTGCCCGGCGAGGACGGGGTGTCCTTCGCGGTGCTGTTCAAGTTCCACCACGCCCTCGCCGACGGGCTGCGCGCCCTCAAGCTGGCCGCCGGCGTCATGGACCCGCTCGACCTGCCCGTGCGCGCCCCACGCTCGATCGAACCGCCGCGCCCGATGCTGGCGCTGCCCGACGTGCGCAGGCTGCCCGAGCTGGTGCGCGGCGCCCTCTCGGACGTGGGCCGCGCCCTCGACATCGGCGCCTCCGTCGCCCTGTCCGCCCTCGGGGTGAGCTCCTCGGCCGCACTGACGTCCGAGCCCACCGGCACCAGGAGCATCGCCGGGGTCGACCTCGACATCGACGACGTGCACCGGGTCCGCAAGGCCGTCGGCGGCACCGTCAACGACGTCCTGATCGCCGTCGTCGCCGGTGCCCTGCGCCGCTGGCTGGACGAGCGCGGCGACGGCACCGAGGGCGTCGCCCCGCGCGCCCTGATCCCCGTCTCCAAGCGCCGCCCGCGCACCGCGGCCCCACAGGGCAACCGGCTCTCCGGGTACCTGATGCGGCTCCCGGTCGACAACCCCGACCCGATCGCCCGCCTCGACCGCGTCCGCCAGGCGATGGTCCGAAACAAGGACGCCGGGCCCAACCGGGGCGCCGGTGCCGTCGCCCTGCTGGCCGACCACGTGCCCGCGCTCGGGCACCGGCTCGGCGGGCCGCTCGTCGGCCAGGCCGCCCGGCTCTGGTTCGACATCCTGGTCACCAGCGTGCCGCTGCCCGGCGTCGGCCTGCGCCTCGGCGGTCACCCGCTCACCGCCGTCTACCCGCTGGCCCCGCTCGCTCCCGGCCAGTCCCTGGCGGTCGCCATCTCCACCTACCGCAACCACGTCCACTACGGCCTGGTCGCCGACGCGAGCGCCGTCCCCGACCTCGACGTGCTGGCCCGCGCGGTCACCGACGAGGTGGACTCGCTGATCGCGGTCTGCGATCCATGATCCGGTCGGGTTTGGAGGTATTGCCCGGCGCTCCGTAAAATTCCCGGTTCGAAAGCGGGCGCGAGTCGGAGCGCCGCTGGTGGACCAGGGAAGCGGCAGCGCGATGACGGTGACACAGGACGGCACGACGGCCGAGGACGCGGTGGAGGCCGTCGTCCACGGCCCCGGCATCGACCCCGAGCGGCTCGCCGTCTGCCTCAGCGTGCTCGAGGAACTGGACGAGCTGGAGGTCGACCACCCGGACGCCATCACGGTGCGCCGGGCCACGGCCGGCATCTACCGCACGGTCAAGCAGCGCCGCCGCCAGGAGCGCCGGGCCGCCAAGACCGCCCACGACAAGGCGGTCACCGAGGCCACCGCGACCGGCTCCGCCGAGCGCATCGACGACGAGACCGAGGGCCTGCTGCCCTCGTCCCGGACCGAGGAGGGCAGGGTCGCGGGGATACTCCAGCGACCGCGCTCCTGCTACACCTGCAAGACCCGCTATGTCGAGGTCGACTACTTCTACCACCAGCTCTGTCCGGACTGCGCCGAGCTGAACCGTGCCAAGCGCGACGCCCGCGCCGACCTGACCGGCAAGCGCGCCCTGCTCACCGGCGGCCGCGCCAAGATCGGCATGTACATCGCGCTGCGGCTGCTGCGCGACGGCGCCCACACGACCATCACCACACGCTTCCCGAAGGACGCCATCCGCCGCTTCAAGGCGATGGAGGACTCCGCGGACTGGCTGCACCGGCTGGAGGTCGTCGGCATCGACCTGCGCGACCCGGCGCAGGCCGTCGCCCTGGCGGAGCAGGTCGCCGAGGCCGGCCCGCTCGACATCCTGATCAACAACGCGACCCAGACCGTCCGCCGGCTGCCCTCCGCCTACGCGGCCCTGGTCGAGGGCGAGAGCGCCCCGCTGCCCGCCGGCGAGCTCCCCGCCCACCACGTCATCGGCGCCTTCAACTCCGGAGCCGTCGACGGCATCGCCGCGCTGCCCCTCGGCATGAGCGGCCTCGACGCCCAGAAGGTCGCCGACCTCGCCCTGGTCGCGGGCAACGCCAGCGTGGCCCGGCACCTCGACGGCACCGCCATCGACGCGGGCGGCCTCGTCCCGGACGTCGTCGACACCAACACCTGGGTGCAGACCATCGACCAGATCTCCCCGGTGGAGCTCCTGGAGACCCAGCTCTGCAACTACACGTCGCCGTTCATCCTGATCAGCGCGCTCCGGCCGGCCATGGCCGGGGCCGCGAAGAAGGCGGCGCGCGGCCGGTCCTACGTGGTCAACGTCTCAGCGATGGAGGGCGTCTTCGGCCGCGGCTACAAGGGCGCCGGGCACCCCAACACCAACGCGGCCAAGGCGGCCATGAACATGGTCACGCGGACCAGCGCGGCGGAGATGTTCCAGACCGACGGCATCCTCATGACCTCCGTCGACACGGGATGGATCACCGACGAGCGGCCTCACTTCGACAAGCTGCGGCTGGCCGAGGAGGGCTTCCACGCCCCCCTCGACCTGATCGACGGCGCGGCCCGCGTCTACGACCCGATCGTCCTCGGCGAGCAGGGCGAGGACGTGTACGGGGTCTTCCTGAAGGACTACGCGCCCGGCAAGTGGTGAGCCCTGCTTGGCCGTGCGGGTGCGTGGGGGCTGGTCGCGCCCGCGCGGCGGCAGCCGCAGATCGGAACAGCCCCGCGCCCCTTCAGCCATGGATACGCGCCGCTCTCACCCTCGTACCGCCGTCCACCAGCACGTCTGCTCCAGTCACCCACCTCGCGGCGTCCGAGGCCAGCCACAGCACCGCCCCCGCCACGTCCTCCGGCTCTCCGATCCGCCCCAGCGGCAGGCCGTCGGCGATCTCCTGTTCCCGTGGTTCCCACATGAAGCGGGCCATCTCCGTGCGCACCAGGCCCGGTGAGACCGAGTTCACCCGCACCCGGGGTGCCAGTTCACCCGCCAGCTGCTGGGTCAGGTGCAGGAGTGCGGCCTTGCTGGTGCCGTACGCACCCACGTGGGGGCCGACGTGCGCCGCGCCCTCCGTGCAGATGTTGATCACCGAGCCGCCGTGCTCCCGCATCCAGCCGCGCCACGCGCACTGCGTCAGCCGCAGCGGTGCCTCCACGTTGACCGTGAACGCCTCCCGCCACAGGCCCAGGTCGGCGTCCATGAGCGGGCCGTACGGGCGGTTGGTCGCCGCGTTGTTGACGAGGACGTCCAGCCGACCGAACTCGGTCAGCGCCAGCCGGGTCAGCTCCCGGGCGTGCTCCGGCTCGGCGACGCTGCCGGCCAGGCCGACCCCGCCCAGCTCCGTGGCCGTGCGCCGTACCTCGTCCGCGTCCCGCGCGCTCACGCACACCAGCGCTCCGGCCGCCGCGAGCGCCTCGGCGACCGCGCGCCCGATCCCGCGGGTGCCGCCGGTGACCACGGCCGCCCGGCCCCTGAGCCCGTACGACGGCCCGTGCGATGACGTCATCGCCGTACCGTCTCATGACGGAACGTCAGTCGACAGCCCCCAGGCGGGAGTTGCGGGCGGCGACCAGTTCCAGGACGGTCCGCCAGTCCTCCAGGACGCCCGCGTCGAAGCCCGCGGTGCGGCTCTCCTCGTCGGCCTGGCGTAGTCGCAGCACATCGTCGTCGGTGGCGGCGCCGTCCCCGCGGACGAGGTGGTAGACGCGTTCCCCGAGCAGGTGGCGTACCGCGTGTGCGGCGCCGTCGGCGGGGCCGAGCAGTTCCTCGACGCCGTGCACCAGGCCTGCCACCTGGAGTTCCTTGTCGGCGGGGCGGCCGCGGCGCAGCAGGGCCGCGGTGCGCAGCGCGCGTTGGTGCCGGCAGGCGTACAGCAGATCCATCAGCTCCTCGACGCTGCGCAGCTCCATGCGTCAGTCCTTCCGCGAGACAGCCGTTGTCCTGCGCCATCGGATCATGTCGAGTTTTCGACCCGGCCAACGCAACCTGAACTGCACAGCCTGTGAAGGGAGCGGGGGTCTACGTGATCGAAGGCGTGTTCGTATGAATAGGCCGAGCGAGTGGTTCGTAAACAGGGCATCATGTTACGAACGGGTGCATTTCCGGGTCGTCGAAGTGCGCAACGACTCGCGATAGTTACACCTTGTTTGCACTCCCTATCGAGCGGACCCCTGCTCATTTGGTTAATCTATAGAGGACGGACAGCAACTAGGGGTCCCACCCACACCCACGGTCCGTCCCGGGGCAAGCCGGTCGACAACGGCCTGCTCTCCTGAGAATCACCGGCGCCACCGCGTCCGAACTGGCCTTCCATCCAGACCCGAGCGGGCGCCCGGCACCGGAACGCAGACCGTCCGGTACGCCCCGAGGGTGACCGACACATAAGGAGTGCGCGGTGACACCTGAGAAGACGAATCGCGAGCAGCGCCCCAAGGAACGCACGGAGCGCGCGGGCACCCGGCCCGGACAGCTCGGCAGCCTCGACGTGTGGGCACGGTCCGCCCCGATCCGCCTCGCGGGCTACGAGGAGGACCTCGCCGAGCCCCACATCCTGCCGAGTGTGGACTGACCGGCCGGTCAGTCCCGTCGCGATCGCCGACGCGCATGGGCGTGCGAGACTCACGCCCATGCTGATCAGAGAAGCCACCGCGGCCGACTGGCCGCAGATCTGGCCCTTCTGGCACCGGATCGTCGCCGCCGCCGACACCTACGGCTGGGACCCCGACACCTCTCAGGAGGCGGCCCGCGCCCTGTGGATGAGCCCGGCGAAACGTGTCTACGTCGCCGAGGACCCCACCGGAGCCGTCGTCGGCTCCGCCTACCTGACCCCCAACTACGGGGGGCCCGCCGCAGGTGTCGCCAACGCAGGCTTCATGGTCGACCCCGACCGGGGCGGCCGGGGCATCGGGCGCGCGCTCGCCGAGCACGTGATCGCCGAGGCCCGGGCGCACGGCTACCGGGCGATGGTCTTCAACGCCGTCGTCGAGACCAACCCCGCCGTGGCCCTGTGGACCTCTCTCGGCTTCACGATCCTCGGCACGGTCCCACGCGCCTTCGACCACCCGAAACACGGCCCGGTCGGCCTGCACATCATGTACCGCGCCCTGTGACCCGGCCGGCCGGCGCCTTCGGGCCCTAGCCGATCAGCGCCTCGGACACACGCCACAGCCGGGCCGCGTTGTCCCGGTCCAGGGCGTACGGGGCGGCCCCGCCGACGTTGGTGCCGCGCTCGGTGACGGGCTTCGCCTCCGCGCAGTCCTCGAAGTAGCGGCCGCTGACGCCCGCCACCGTCGGCGATCCGGCCAGCAGCACCGAGGTCGCGGCGCCCTGCTCCACGGTCTTCTGCGGCGGCAGCGCGATGGCGCCCGAGGCGACGAAGTCGGCGATCTCCTGCATGTCCATGTGCCGGGCCAGGTTGGTGTCCGCGATGTTGCCCGGCATCAGGGCGTTCGCCGTGATGCCGTCGTCGGCCCAGCGTTCCGCTGCGGCGACCGCGAACAGGATGTTGGCGGTCTTCGACTGGCCGTAGGAGGTCCACGGGTCGTAGGGGCGGAACCGGTAGTCCAGGTCGTCGAAGACGACGGGGGAGAAGAGGTGGCCGGTGGAGCTGACCGAGACGATCCGGGCGCCGTCGGCCGCCGCCAGGGCCCGGTGGAGGCCGGTGGTGAGGGCGAAGTGGCCCAGGTGGTTGACGCCGAACTGCTGCTCGCGGCCGTCGGGGGTGCGGGTGATCTCCTGCGGGGCCATCACACCGGCGTTGTTGACCAGGATGTGCAGCGGGCCCTGCCAGTCGGCCGCGAAGGCCGCGACCGTCGACCGGTCGGCCAGGTCCAGCAGTCCCACGGTCAACTTGCCCGAGCCGGGCGGAAGTTCGGCCTCCAGGCGAGCGACCACGCGGTCACCCGCCGCGGTGTTGCGCACGGCCAGGGTGACGTCGGCGCCGGCCGAGGCGAGCGCGCGGGCCGTCTCCACGCCGATTCCGGAGCTGGCTCCGGTCACCACGGCCCGGCGGCCGTGCAGCTCGACGCCGTCGACGACCTCGGCGGCGGTGGTGGTGGCACCGAAGGTGCCGGGGGTCTGGGGTACGGACATGAGGGGTGTCTCCTGTCGATGGGTGGGGGGTGTGGCCGGGACTCGCCCCGGCCGGATCACCGGGAGGAAGCCGGCGAGTCGCCGACGGGGGTCCAGATGCGCGTGCCTCCGGCCCGGGTGACACGGCCGAACACGTCGTCCGTGAGGTGCCCGGCCGCGATGACCGTGTCCGGCCGCCCGAGCAGCCGGTCGCGGACCTCCCGGGCCTGGTCGGGGGCGACGTCGGAGGCGAAGGCCAGATCGGGGTCCGCGATCTGGGCGGGGGAGTGCAGGACGTCGCCGACGATCCAGACCTCCTCGGTGCCGCGGCCCGACGGGTCCCGTACGACGACCGCCAGGTGGCCGGGGGTGTGTCCGGCGGTGGCCTCGACGGTGACCCCGGGCGCGAGCAGGTCGCCGCTGCCGACGAACTCGACGACACCCCGGAGCGGCTTGAGCACCGCATCGGGGTCCGGTCCGCCCAGCGTGGCCTCCCTGGTCGTCCAGTACTGCCACTCGGCCTCGGACATGAGGTGGCGGGCCCCGGCGAAGGTGAGCCCGGTGGGCGCGGCCGTCGCCGGGGCGCCGGGGAGCGGCGCGACGTCGCTGGTCCAGCCGACGTGGTCGAGGTGCAGGTGGGTGTAGACGACCGTGTCGATGTCGCCGGCGGACAGTCCTTCGGCGGCGAGGTTCCGGAGCAGCTCGCCGCCTTCGAGACGGGCGATGCCGGGGACGTCCACGTCGATCTTCCCGGCGGCCAGGTCCACGAGGATCTTCCGGTCCCCGGCCTGGATCAGGAACGATCCGAAGGTGAGGATGAGCTGCCCGTCCTCCAGGTGGCCCGGGTGCGTCGTCCAGTCCACGCCGGGGAACAGGGTGTCGGGGTTGTGGGCGCCGAAACCGTCGGGGAGGTAGGTGATCGTCGTGTCGCCGATGGTGATGCGGGACCGCTTGGCGGGCTGAGGCATGGTGATGACCTTTTGAAGTGCTCTTGAAGTGCACTTGAAGTGCGTTGGCGGCTTTTTGGGTTTCCGGAGGGCAGGGGAGGCGCCGGCGGTCAGCCGTTCAGGGTCCCCATGTGCTCCGGCGCGTAGCGTTCGCCGGTGACCGCGCCGTGCGGGGCGACCGCCTCGATGGCGGCGAGGTCGTCCGCGGTGAGGGTGACCTCGGTGGCGGCGATGTTCTCCTCCAGGTAACGGCGGCGCTTGGTGCCGGGGATGGCGACCGCGCCCTGGTGCTGGACCCAGGCGAGGGCCAGCTGGGAGGGGGTGACGCCCTTGTCGGCGGCGAGCCTGCGGACCTCGCGGACCACGTCGAGGTTGCGCTGGAAGTTCTCGCCCTGGAAGCGCGGGTCGGTACGGCGCCAGTCGTCCGCGGCGAAGTCGTCGGGGCTGGTGATCGCGCCGGACAGGAAGCCGCGCCCCAGCGGGGAGTAGGCGACCAGGCCGATGTTCAGCTCCCGGAGGGTGTCCAGGACGCCGTCGTGCTCGATGCCGCGCTCGAAGAGGGAGTACTCGATCTGCAGGGCGGCGACCGGGTGGACCGCGTGGGCGCGCCGGATGGTCTGCGCGGAGGCCTCGGAGAGACCGATGTGCCCGATCTTGCCCTCGGCGACCAGCTCGGCCAGGGCGCCGACGGTCTCCTCGATCGGCACCTTGGGGTCGATACGGTGCAGGTAGTAGAGGTCGACGTGGTCGGTGCCGAGGTGGCGCAGCGACCGGTCCAGTGCGTGGCGCACGTACTCCGGCGTGCCGTTGAGGCCGACGACCTGACCGTCGTCGGTGATCTCCACGCCGGTCTTGGTCGCGACCACGGCGGACTCCCGGCGCCCGGCCAGCGCCTTGCCGAGCAGCTGCTCGTTGACGAAGGGGCCGTAGCTCTCGGCGGTGTCCAGCAGGGTGACGCCGAGCTCCAGCGCCCGGTCGACGGTGGCCAGCGACTCGGTCTCGTCGGTGGCGCCGTAGAAGACGCTCATACCCATGAGGCCGAGGCCCTGGACGCCGACGGTCAGGCCCTGGCCGCCCAGTGCGCGCTGTTCCATGAGGTTCCTCGATTCCATAACTAACTGGATAGATACCTAGACCGTAGGCCTGCCCGTCGGCGATGTCAATAACTGGATAGTTACTTGCTAGGGTGGTGCCCATGTCACGGGATTCCAGCGCCACCAAGGCCCGGCTGCTCGACGCGGCCTTCCGGGAATTCGCCGCCTACGGCATCGCCGGTGCCCGGGTGGACCGGATAGCCGAGGCCGCCGGGGCGAACAAGCGGCTGATCTATGTCTATTTCGGCAACAAGGAACAGCTCTTCGACGAGGTGCTGCAACGAGCGATGACGGCGGGCGCCGAGTCCGTGCCGTTCGACGTCGAGAACCTGCCCGGATACGCCGGCGCGATCTTCGACCACCTGGTCGCGCGGCCGGACCTGATGCGCCTGCGACTGTGGAAGCTGCTGGAGCGACCCTCCGCCACCGGACTCGAACAGGACGCGTTCCGGAACAAGGCGGCCCTGGTGGCCGAGGCGCAGCAGCGCGGCGACCTCGACCCGGCCATGGCCCCGGACGACCTTCTGACCATGGTGCTCGCCGCGGCCCAGGCCTGGTTCTGGGCCGCCGAGGGCGTCGACCCCAAGGAGGTCAGCGAGTCCTGGCCCGAGGAGCGGCTGGCCCTGCACCGTGCGGCGGTCGTCGAGGCGGCCCGCCGGATGACCGAGCCGAAGAAGCCGTAGTACGCCGCCCTGCGGGATCGTTCGAGAGACCGGGTCCGGCTCCCGGGTGCTAGTCGACAGGCGCCGTCCGCTGCCACGGACGCAGCGTCTCCAGCTGCTGGGCCACCTCCAGCAGGACCGCCTCCGAGCCCGGCCGGCCCACCAGCTGTACGGCGCAGGGGGCGCCCGAGGGCAGCGTGCCGAACGGGACCGACATGGCCGGCCAGCCGGTGAGGTTCCAGGCCGGGGTCAGGGGGGAGTAGTTGGAACCGGCCAGGGCGTTGCGCAGCCAGCCCCGCTCGTGCCAGGGGGCCGCCCGGGGGGAGCGGCGGGCCAGGGCCGGGGTGAGCAGCACATCGTGCTCGGCGAAGAACGGGGCGAGCCGGGCGCGCAGCCGCTCGCGGGCGTCGCCCGCCTGGACCCCGCGCAGGAAGCGGCGCCCGATGGCCGCGTGCACCCGGGTCCGCCGGGCCAGCAGGGCGGGGTCCAGGCCGGCCGCGTCCACAGCCGTCCCGGCGGTCCAGTGCCGGATCGCGGTGACACCGATCGACACCGGGTACGGCGGCTCGGCGCGCCGCAGCTCGTGCCCGGTGCCCGCCAGCAGCCCGGCCGCCTCCGTCACGGCGTTCGTATACGGCTTGCTGACGGTCACGCCGACCAGCGGGCTGCGCAGCGAGACGGCGATCTTCCGCGGTGTGCGCTGCCCGTCGCCCTCGAACTCCTTCTCCGCCAGCACCGCGAGCACCAGCCGGGCGTCCGCCACGGTGGTCGCCAGCGGCCCGTTCTCCGACATGCCGAACCAGTCGCCGTTGCCGATCCCGGCCGGCACCACGCCGAACCCCGGCTTGATGGTGACCAGGCCGCAGTTGGCCGCCGGGATCCGCAGCGAGCCCATGCCGTCGTTGCCGAGGGCGATCGGCGCCAGCCCGGCGGCGACCGCGGCCGCGCTGCCGCCCGAGGAGCCGCCCGCGTTGCGCCCGGGGTCCCAGGGGTTGCGGGTGATGCCGTTGAGCCCCTCGGTGGTGCCGAAGACACACAGCTCGGGCACGTTCGTCAGCCCGATGACCACCGCGCCCGCCGCCCGCAGCCGGGCCACGGTGACATGGTCCGCGTCGGCGGGTGTGTCCGGCATCGCGGCCGAGCCGTCCAGGTGCGCCTCGCCGCGCACCGCCAGGTTGTCCTTCACCGCCAACGGCACCCCGGCGAGGGGGAGTTCGGCGAGGTCGGCGCGGGTCGCGACCTCGTCCGCCTCCGCCAGTGCCGCGTCCGCCCGGACCTTGCGGAACGCGCCGATCCGCCCGTCGAGGCGGGCGATCCGCTCCAGATGCCCTGCGACCACCTCCCGGGGAGTGACCCGCTTCTCGCGTACGGCGGCGGCGATCTCGGCGGCGGTCCGGCCGGTCCAGCTGGTCACGGGCGCTCCTCGGGGGTGCGGAAAAGCTGCTTACTCGTCGGTACGAAAGGGCACTCTGCCCCGCCGCGGGCTTCGCGTCGAGAGCCCCCGCGCCCGGAGACGGCGACCCGGTGCGCTGCGGGCCGCTCGCCGAGGCCAGTGCTCCTCTCACAGGTCATCCGACGACTGGCTCAACTCCCGTCCGTGCACGCCCCATTGACAGGCTCATGGGCCCGCTCAATCATCAGACATCCGATGAATGGAGCCGCTCATGAGCATGTCTCCCTACCCAAGACGTCAGGTTCTGGAGGTCGCGGCGGGGGTCGTCGCGGCGGCCGCCCTGCCCCTCGCCACGCCGGCCGAGGCACGCGCCGCGACGACCGAGGCACACACCGCCGAGCCGGCCGGTGGGCGAACCGCCGGTGCGGCGGCCGCGTCGTCCTGGGTTCCGGTCCCCGTGCCGATCCCGGTACCGCTCGACTCCCTGTTCGACAACGACGGGATCGACACCGCCGCCGCCCGGGGCGGTGACTTCGACGGCTCCGGCTACACGTTCCCGGGCGAGGAACTCCCGGCCGGCCGGATCGAGGTCGACGGCGTCCCCTTCGACTTTCCTGCCGCGACGGCGGGCGCCAAGAACAACGTTGTCGCGCTGGGCCAGCGCGTCGAATTTCCGCAGGGCCGCTACCTGTCGGCCGTCTTCCTCACCTCCGGCAGCTACGGCAACGCGTCCGGAACGGCCACCGTCCACTACGCCGACGGCACGACCAGCACCGGGGGTCTGAGCGGCGGCGACTGGTACGCGGTGGGCGGATCGCTGTCGGCGCCGTACCGCTACCAGCCGGACGGCGGCAAGGACGCGCACAGCGTCGGCATCGGCACCTCCGAGGTGTGGATCGACCCGCAGCGCGAGGCCGTCGCCCTCACCCTGCCGGTCACCAACCCGGCCGAGGCGGGCAGGACCGCCCTGCACGTCTTCGCGCTCTCCCTCCAGCCCGTGGCCCAGGGACGGGCACTGGCCCTGCGCGACGCCCGGTCCACCAGTTCCCTGCTCGACGCCTCCGGCGCCCAGAGCGTCGAGGCCACCGTCGTCAACGCGGGCACCGTGGCGATCCTGGCGGGCGACGCGGTGTCCGTGCGCGTCGACGTCCCCGGCGCCCGCACCGTCGAGCCCGCCCGCATCCGCCGCCTCGACCCCGGCGAACAGGCACGCGTCCACGTCGGCATCCGCAACCGCACGGGCACCGCCCCCGGCACCGCGCAGGACGGCACGGTGAGCGTCCGCGGCCGCGGCACCCAAGTCGCCGTGAGCAAGAGCACGTTGACGCTCGGCACCGCCGACTACCAGCCCACCGAGACCTCGTTGGCCGGCCACCGGGCGCCGTACTGGTTCAACGACGCCAAGTTCGGCATCTTCATCCACTGGGGCGTCTACGCGGTACCGGCCTGGGCGCCGGTCGGGGTGCAGTACGCCGAGTGGTACTGGGACCAGATGCAGGACCCGAACAACCCGACGTACGCCTATCACCGGGACACCTACGGCACGGACTTCGCCTACGACGACTTCATCCCGCGCTTCACCGCGGAGAAGTTCGATCCGCGTGCCTGGGTGGAGCTGTTCCGGGACGCCGGTGCCCAGTACCACGTGCTGACCTCCAAGCACCACGAGGGCTTCGCCCTGTGGGACACCAAGGTCTCCGACCGCAACGCGGTCAAGATGGGCCCGAAACGGGATGTCGTCAAGGAACTGTTCGAGGCGTCCCGGCGGTACACCCCCGAACTCCATCGCGGCCTCTACTTCTCCATGCCCGAGTGGTTCAACCCCGACAGCCCCTGGATGGGCCACGCCCCGCGCAACCCGTACACCCTGGATCCGCTGCCGTACACCGGATACACCGCGGGCAAGGACTTCGTGCGGGACTACCAGGCCCCGCAGATGCTGGAACTGGTCCACGGCTACGACCCGGAGATCATCTGGTGCGACATCGGCGGCGACAACGACAGTGTTCATGTCCTCGCCGAGTACTTCAACCACGCCAAGAACCGGGCCCGCCCCATCGACGTGACCGTCAACGACCGCTCGGGCATCGGCTTCCACGACTACACGACGCCCGAGTACACGACGTACGCCGACACGGTCGTCGCCAAGTGGGAGGCCAGCCGCGGCCTCGACCCCCGCAGCTACGGCTACAACCAGGCGACCCCGGACGGCTCCTACATGACCGCCGAGGAGGTCGTGCACAGCCTCGTCGACATCGTCTCCAAGAACGGCAACTTCCTGCTCGACATCGGCCCGCGCGCCGACGGCACCATCCCGGAGATCATGCAGACCCGGCTGCGTGAGACGGGCGCCTGGCTCGCCGTCAACGGCGAGGCGATCTACGGGACCACGTACTGGTCGCGCATGGCCCAGCTCGGCGACGACCTGCGGTTCACGGTCCGCCCGAACGAGGCCTTCTACATCCACTCCCTGACCCGGCCGGGCGCCAAGCTCACCGTCGAGGCCCCGGTGCCGGTCCGCGCCGGCGACAAGGTGACCATGCTCGGCCACGGCCGGCCGCTGACCTGGACCGTCGCCAACGGGGCCCTGGTGATCGACGTGCCCGAGGCGGCGCGCAGGGCGGGACAGCATGTGTGGGTGTTCAAGGTGGAGTGGCATGCGTGAGGTCGGACAGCGGCTGCTGCGGCTCCTCGGGGCCGCGGCGGCACTGACCCTGCTGATGGCGGCACCGACCGCGGCGGTGCCGCGGGAGCGGCAGGCGGCCACGCCGGTCACCGTGCCCGCGCTGACCAACTGGACTCCGGCAAACGGGAGTTACGCGTTCAGCTCCGGTGCGCGTCTCGTCGCCTCCGACGCGGCCGAGCGCAAGGTCGCCGACACCCTCGCCGGCGATCTCCGGGCGGCCGGACACGGCGTGGTCCCGGTCGTCGGGGGCGCCTCCCGCCCCGGCGACATCGTCATCGACGTCCGCCCGTCGGCACGGCCCGCGCTGGGCATCGAGGGCTACGAACTCGGCGTCGGCCGACGGCTGTCCATCACCGGCGCGACGGAGACCGGCGCCTTCTACGGCACCCGCACCCTGCTCCAGCTGCTCGCCCAGGGCGACCGGATCCCCGCCGGGCACACGACCGACGTGCCGCGCTACCGCGAGCGGGGCGTCGGCGTCTGCGCCTGCTACATCCACGTCTCCCTGCCCTGGCTGGAGAACCTGGTCCGCGAGATGGCGTACCACAAGCTCAACCAGCTGCTCCTGGAGCTGAAGGTGAGGAGCGACGCCCATCCCGAGGCCAACACCTGGGGTTACTACACCAAGGACGAGATACGGCGCCTGGTCGCCCTCGGCGGCCGCTACCACGTCGAGATCGTCCCCGAGATCAACTCCCCGGGCCACATGGACCCGTGGATCGAGAACCGGCCGGACCTCCAGCTCACCGACTCCGACGGCGCCAAGCAGCCCGCCCGGCTCGACGTCACCCAGCAGGCCGCCTTCGCCTACTACACGAGCCTGATGGACGAGTACGCCCAGGTCTTCACCGCGAAGTCCTGGCACATGGGCGCCGACGAGTACATGCTCGGCTCCGACTACGCCAAGTACCCGCAGATGCTGAAGTACGCGCAGGACAAGTACGGCCCGAACGCCACCCCGCAGGACGCGTACGTCGACTTCGTCAACCGCGTCCAGGCCTACGCGGCGAGCAAGGGCCGGCACCTGCGCATCTGGAACGACGGCCTGACCGGCGCCAACACCGTCCCCGTGGCCGCCGGGACCACCGTCGAACACTGGCTGAACGTGGCGGTGAAACCCAGTCAGCTGATCGCCCAGGGCTATGCGGTGATGAACGCGTCCTACTCCCTCTACCTCGTCCGCGGCGGCTTCCACACCGACACCGAAGCCCTGTACGACCAGAGTTGGGACCCGCGGTCCTTCGAGGGCGAGAAACTCGCCTCCGCCGACGGCATCACCGGCGCGAAGATCAGCCTCTGGCCGGACAACGGCAGCGGTGAGACCGAGAACGAGGTGGCCGTCGAACTGCGGCCCGCCCTGCGCCACATCGCCCAGGCCACCTGGGGCGACCCCCACCCAGACGCCACCTACGCGGAGTTCACCGCACGCGGCACGGCCGTCGGACCCGCACCCGGCCTGCGGGACCTGACCGAGGTGCCGGTACCGGACGGGACGTACACCTTCCGGGCGGACGGGGTGTCCTACCGGGCGGCGGTCCTCCGCACCGCCGACGGCTACGCGACCCTGCGCGGCGCCGACGGCTGCCTGGAGATACGCGGCGGCAAGCTCACACTCAACGCCCCGCTCCAGCCCGGCGTGGCGGCGACCTGGGAGCCGTGCGACGGCCAGAACACCTTGCAGCGCTGGGAGTTGGAGCCGACGGCGACTGGCTACCACCTGATCAACGCGATCACCCGCATGGCGCTGGCCGTGACGGACGACGGCCGGCCGGTGCAGTACCCGCCCGACCAGCACGCCCCCGCCCTCTGGCACCTCTCCTGACCCGAGGAGCACGCCCATGGATCTCTCGAGACGCGTCTTCGTCACCTCGGCGGCGGCCGTGGCGATGACGACCGGACTTCCGGCCCTCCCGGCCGCCGCAACCGCGGACACCGACCTCTCCCGTATCCCGGTCGGCCCCGACGACACCGAGGCCGACCTGGTCCGCAAGGCCTCCCGGGTCCGCCCCACCGCGCGGCAGATCACCTGGCAGGCCCTGGAACGCACCGCCTTCCTGCACTTCGGCGTCAACACCTTCACCGGCCTGGAGTGGGGCACCGGCGACGAGGACCCGGACGTCTTCCAGCCCACCAGCCTCGACACCGACCAGTGGGCCCGCGCCCTGCGCGACGGCGGCTTCCGGCTGGCGATCCTCACCGTCAAACACCACGACGGCTTCGTCCTCTACCCGTCCCGGTACACCGACCACACGGTGGCGAGCAGCAGTTGGCGCGACGGCCGGGGCGATGTCCTGCGCTCCTTCGCGGACTCCATGCGCCGCCATGGCCTGAAGGTCGGCGTCTACATCTCACCGGCCGACGAGAACCAGTACCTGCACGGCGTCTACGCCAACGGCAGCGCACGGACCGCCCGGACGATCCCGACCCTGGTGGCGGGCGACGACCGCTCGCCGGACCGGTACTTCACCCTCGCGGGCACCGACTACGGCGCCCACATGCTCAACACCCTCTACGAGGTGCTCACCGAGTACGGCCCGGTGGACGAGGTCTGGTTCGACGGCGCCCAGGGCCACATCCCGCCGGACAAGGTGGAGGACTACGACTGGGACAGCTGGTACACGCTGGTGCGGTCGCTCGCGCCGGACGCGGCGATCGCGGTCACCGGACCCGACCTGCGCTGGGTCGGCAACGAGGGCGGACTGGCGCGCGAGGACGAATGGAGTGTCATCCCGGTCAAGGAGAACCAGTACGGGCGCACGGACTGGGCCCTTTCCTACGACACCGCCGACGAGGGCAGCCGGACCGCGCTGGTCGCGGCTCGGCCGAAGACCGACTACCTCCAGTGGTGGCCGGCCGAATGCGATGTGTCGATCCGGGACGGCTGGTTCTACCACCCGGACCAACAGCCTAAATCCGTCGACGAGTTGACCGAGATCTACTTCGGCTCGGTCGGCCGCAACGCCGTCCTGCTGCTCAACGTCCCACCGGACACGGACGGTCTGCTGCACGACACGGACGTGACCCGGCTGCGCGAGTTCCGCGACCGAGTGGACCGGGAACTGCCGGCGGACCTGGCGCGGGGTGCGTGCCGATCGGTGACGCCGGGCGGGGTGACCGTGGACCTGGGCCGGGAGCGGGAGGTGGACCGGGTCCGGTTGGCCGAGGACATCCGGTACGGGCAGCAGGTGGAGGGATTGGTGGTCGAGGCGTACGCGGCGGGTTCCTGGTCCCGGGTGGCCGCGGCCGGAACGGTCGGCGCGAGCAGGATCCTGCGACTCGCGGAACCGGTACGGGCCCGGCACTGGCGAGTGCGGGTCACGGCGGCGCGGGCCGCGGTGCGCTTCGCGGAGTTCGCGCTGCTCCGGTCGTCGGTCTAAGCGGACCTGACCGCGCCCCGTAGGGGCGCGGGGAACTGCGCGACCAGCCCCCACCGGCCCGCGGTGAATGAACGGCATGACCAGCGGATCGCTCAGGCTCGGGCGGGTGCCGTGCTGCCCCGTACCGTCAGCCGGGGCACCGGCACCCGTACCGCCCGTGCCGCGCCCCCGTCCAGCAGTGCCGTCAGTTCCCGTGCCGCCGTGCGGCCGAACTCCGTGCTGTCGCGGGAGAGGGCGGAGAGCCAGGGTTTGACCATGCGGCACAGGGCCGAGTCCTCCCAGGAGACGACGGAGACGTCGTCCGGTACCGCGTAGCCGAGTTCGGCCGCCGCAGCGACCCCGGCCACCGCCATCACGTCGTTGTCGTAGATCAGGGCCGTCGGGGGCGGGGTCGCGCGCAGGACGCGGCGGGTGACGGCCGCGCCCTCGGCGTCCGAGTAGTCGGTGGTGACCGAGTGGACCTCGCCCAGGCCGCGCCGGCCGGCCTCGGCGCGCAGGGTGCGGATACGGCGCTGGGTGTGCGCGAGACCGGGCAGGCCGGCGATGTGGACGATGCGCCGGTGGCCGAGACCGGTCAACTCGTCGACCACCGACGCCATCGCGGCCGCGTCGTCCGCCCACACCGTGGACAGCCCCGGGTGCCGGTCGTCGGGTGCGCCGCCGATCACCACGGCGGGCAGGCCCAGTTCGTCGAGCAGGTCGGGGCGCGGGTCGTCGGCCCGCGGGTCCACCATCAGGATGCCGTCGACGCGGTGCTCCGCCCACCAGCGGCGGTAGACCGCGCACTCGTCGGCGACGTCCTCCGCCATCTGGAAGAGCAGACCGAGATGGCGTTCGGCGAGCACCTCCTGGATGCCCGAGACCAGTTGGAGGAAGAAGGAGTCCACGCCCAGCGAGTGCGCGGGGCGGGCGAGGACGAAGCCGACCGTGGCCGCGCCCTCGCCGGAGAGGGCACGGGCGGCCGTGCTGGGGCGCCAGCCGAGCTGCTCGGCGACCCGGTGGACCCGGGCCCGGGTCGTCTCGGAGACCCCGGGGCGGCCGTTGAGCGCGAAGGAGACCGCGCTCTCGGAGACTCCGGCGCGGCGCGCGATGTCCTTCATCGTCGGCCGGCGCGCGGGGACGCGTTTCTCCGCCAACTCACTTCCTCATTCGGTCTGGACGGCGATCTGCTAATGCGCTTGAGTTCAAACACCCTAAAGCGTATTAGTGATCGACCGCAATACGCTCGTAACACCTTGCTGAACAGGGGTTTTGAGACACTAATGACTTTAGCTGCGCCGAATCCATTGACTGGTGGTGGAAACGGCGTGCAAGGTCTGGCGCGGCACCTTCGGCCGACCCCGCTGCAAAGGAGCAACGGACCATGCGTATCTCTCGCAGAGCCTTCGTCCTCGCCGCTGCCGCCGTCCTCGCCCTGCCGCTGAGCGCCTGCGGTTCCGGCGGGGACGACGGCGGTTCCTCCGACGCCTCGGGCAAGGTCGAGGGCGACATCACCTTCCAGACCTGGAACCTGCGCGCCAACTTCAAGTCGTACTTCGACGGCCTGGTCGCGGACTTCGAGAAGAAGTACCCGGGCACCCATGTGAAGTGGATCGACCAGCCGGCCGAGGGCTACGCCGACAAGATCAGCGCGGACGCGGCCGGCGGCACGCTTCCCGACGTCGTCAACGTCTCCCCGGACCTGGTCGCCCCGCTCGTCAAGGCGGGCCTCGCCCTCGACCTCGACAAGGCGGCGGGCAAGTACAGGTCCAAGTACCTGGCGGGGGCGTGGGCCAGCCACCAGATACCGGGGACGAGCGGGACGTACGCCTTCCCCTGGTATCTGAACACCGGACCGCTGTTCTACAACAAGACCCTGTTCAAGCAGGCCGGGCTCGATCCCGACCAGCCGCCGAAGACGTACGACGAACTCTTCGCCGACGCCCTGAGGATGGCGCAGCAGAGCGACGGGAAGGTCGCCACCCTCGCCAACGTGCCGACGATCGAGGACTTCGGGCGGTACGGCTCGCAGCTGATGAACAAGGCGGGGACCGGGTTCGCCTTCAACGATGCCAAGGGGGTCGAACTGCTCACCAAGTACAAGGAGTTGTACGACGCCAAGGCGCTCGACCCGCAGGCGCTGACCGCCACCCCCGAGTCCACCGGCAAGAAGTTCCTCACCGGGGCCGTCGCCATGAACCCCGGCAGCGCCCTCGACCTCGACAACTTCAAGAAGCAGGCGCCGAACCTGTACAAGAACATCGGCATCACCGACCAGATCACCAGCACCGGGCACGTCAACATGTACGTGATGGGCGTGATGGTCAACTCCAGGACCAAGCACACGGCGGCGTCCGTCGCCTTCGCGCACTTCGTGACCGACGCGCAGAACCAGATGTCCTTCGCCAAGAAGGTCGCCATCTTCCCGAGCACCGCCGGCTCCCTCGACGACCCGTACTTCACCAAGGAGGACGGCACCGACGAGACCCGGGTGCGCATCGCCGCCGCCAAGTCGCTGAAGAACGCGGTCAACTACACACCGGTGTTGTTCAGCGACCAGATGAAGACCGCGCTGCGCAACGAGGTGGCCAAGACGCTGCAGGGCAAGGAGAGCCCCAAGACGGCCCTCGACAACGCTGTCAAGGCATGCGACCGGCTGCTCCAGCAGGAGGGCTGACGACCCGATGGCCGACGTCTCTCGCGTGCGGCGCCAACTGCCCACCAGCCCCTGGCTGTTCGCCGCCCCCGGGCTGCTGGTCGTCGGCGCCTTCGTGCTCTACCCGTTCGTCTCGACGGTGGTCAACTCCTTCACGGACCGCCGCACCCTGATCCCGGGCCGCTTCGTCGGCCTCGCCAACTTCCGCGAACTGATCCACGACGACATGTTCTGGACCGGCCTGCGCAACAGCACCCTGTACATCGCCGGGGTGGTGCCCGCTCTCGTCGTCCTGCCCCTGCTGCTCGCCCTGCTGGTGCAGAAGAACATCCCGGGCATCACCTTCTTCCGGTCCGCCTTCTACACCCCGGTCGTCGCCTCGATCGTCGTGGTGGGGCTCATCTGGGTGTGGCTCCTGGACGAACGCGGCCTGGTCAACTCGCTGCTGGAGGCCGTCGGGATCGGCCGGGTCGGCTTCCTCAGCGACCAGTGGCTGCTCCTGCTGAGCGCGATGGCGGTCACGGTCTGGAAGGGCCTCGGCTACTACATGATCATCTATCTGGCGGCGCTCGCCAACGTGCCGCGCGAGCTGCACGAGGCCGCCGCCGTGGACGGCGCCGGAGCGGTCCGCCGCTTCCTCACCGTCACCGTGCCCGCCGTGCGCTCCACCATGGTGCTGGTCGCCGCGCTCTCCTCGGTCGCCGCCTTCAAGACGTTCTCCGAGGTCTACCTGCTGGCAGGGCCCGACGGCGGCCCGGCCGGCGAGGACACCACCCTCGTCATGCTCGTCCAGCAGACCGGCACCGGACTCACCGGCCGGGTCGGCTACGCCTCGGCGCTCTCCGTCGTCGTCTTCGTCGTGGCGGTGGCGCTGATGCTCCTCGTCCTGCGCGCCGACCGGAGGGAGCGGACATGAGCACCGCCACCCGGTCCCCGACCCGCGCCGGCAGAGCGGCCGTCACCGACGAACACGGGCGCCGCATCGGGATCGGCGAACTCGTCCTGCGGTACGTGCTGCTGCTGGTCGTCCTGGCCATCACGGTCGGGCCGTTCCTGTGGCAGCTGTCCACCTCGCTCAAGGGCCCGACCGAGGACATCTTCAGTTCGCCGCCCAGCTTCCTGCCGGAACACCCCACCCTGCACAACTACCGGCGGGTCGCCGACACCATCCCCGTCTGGGACTACGCCCTCAACTCCCTGAAGGTCGCGAGCGCGAGCGTGGTGACCAACTGCGTCGGCTCGGCGCTCGCCGGCTACGCCCTGGCCCGGCTGCGCTACCGCGGCCGCCGGATCGCCACCCTCGTGTTCATCCTCGCGATGCTGGTGCCCGTGGAGGGCATCATCATCGCCCAGTTCACCACCATGCGTGAACTCGGCCTCAACAACACCCTGATCGGCGTCGTCCTGCCCGGCTCGATCGGCGCCATGAACGTGCTGCTGATGCGCAACGCCTTCCTCAACCTGTCGTACGAGATCGAGGAGGCGGCCTACGTCGACGGCGCCAACGCCTGGCAGCGGTTCCTGCGGATCGCCCTGCCGTCGGTGAAGGGCACCCTCGCCGTGGTCGCGATCTTCGCCTTCATGGGCGCCTGGGACGACTTCCTGTGGCCGCTCATCGTGCTCAGCGACCCCTCCAGGTTCACGCTCACCGTCGGCCTGAACTACCTGCACGGCACCTTCGCCAACGACGAACGGCTCGTCGCCGCCGGCACCGTGATCGCCGTGGCCCCGCTCATCGCCCTGTTCGCCTGCCTCCAGCGGTACTTCTTCCGCGGGGTCGGCGAAGGCGCCGTCAAAGGCTGAACACCCCGTTCCCGCAAGGAGACCGCATGCCTCCTGCCGTGCGCTTCGGCGTCAACTACACCCCCAGCGAAGGGTGGTTCCACCACTGGCTCGACTTCGACCTCGACTCCGTACGCGCCGACCTCGACTCGATCGCCGCGCTCGGCCTGGACCACATCCGGGTCTTCCCGCTGTGGCCCTACTTCCAGCCCGACCGCACCCTGATCCGCCCCCGCGCCGTCGAGCAGCTCCTCGCCCTCGCCGACGCGGCGGCCGAGCGCGGCCTGGACGTCAACGTCGACGGTCTGCAGGGGCATCTGAGCAGCTTCGACTTCCTGCCCGCCTGGACCCGTACCTGGCACCGGCGCAACCTCTTCACCGACCCGCAGGTCGTCGAGGGCGAGGCCGCCTATCTGCACACCCTCGCCGCGGCCCTCGCGGACCGGCCCAACTTCATCGGGATGACCATCGGCAACGAGGTCAACCAGTTCGCCGCAGGACCGCATCCCGACCCCGACCGGATCAGCGAAGCCGAGGCGGAGCAGTGGCTCCGACGGCTGCTGGCCGCCTGCGCCGAGGGCGCCCCCGGCGGGCTGCACCTGCACGCCTCCTACGACGCCGCCTGGTACCAGGACGACCAGCCCTTCACCCCCGCCCACTCGGCCCGCCTCGGTGACATCACCGCCGTGCACTCCTGGGTGTTCAACGGCACCGCCCAGCGGCACGGCCGCACCGCCCTCCAGACCGAGCAGCACGCCGCATACCTGGTCGAGTTGAGCAAGGCCTGGGCCGAGGACGCGCACCGGCCCGTCTGGCTCCAGGAGGTGGGCGCGCCCGCGCCGCTGATCCCCGCCGAGCACGCGGCGGCCTTCGCCGAGGCGACGATCACCGCCGTACTGGACTGCCCCGACCTGTGGGGCATCACCTGGTGGTGTTCCCACGACGTCAGCCGGAGCCTCGCCGACTTTCCCGAACTCGAATACGGGCTCGGCCTGTTGACCAACGACCGCAAGCCCAAGGGCATCGCGCACGTCCTCGCGGCGGCCGAGTCCAGGGCGGCGACGACGCGCGGCACGGCGCTCGTCGTGCCCTCCGAACCGGCCCTGCGCTCCCGGTGCGCGCCCGGCGGACCTGTCTTCGACGCCTGGTTCCGGCTCGCCGCCGACGGCGCCCGCCCCACCACCGTCCTCGACACACGCGCCGCCGACCGGGAGCATCTCACCGCGCGCGGTATCACCGAAGTCGTCACGCCCGACCAGGTTCTCCCCACCCCACAAGGAGGCACCCGTTCGTGAACCCCAGCAGACGCACCGTCCTCATCGCCGCCACCGCGGCGGCCTTCTTACCCACCCCCGCCATGGCCGCCACCGCGAAGGCCACCGCGGCCGCCACCACGGCCACCCCGCCCTACGCGTCCTACTTCTACCCGGACTCGTTTCCCTCCGGCAGCCCGGGCACCGGTATCACCTGGCGCAGTCTGAAGACCTGGACGGCGGCCGGCGACACCGACCTCGCCTTCAACGCCGCCTCCGTGCCGCTCGCCGCCCGCTTCACCCCGACCCCCGCCAACACCACCGCCCGCTCCGGGCAGGCCCGCATCCAGTCGCTGGTGTCCTTCGGGCCCACCTCCAGCAACCCGTCCCAGGGCTCCGCCACCGCCGACTACTACGCCCTCACCCACTGGGCGTACCTCGACGAACTGGTCTTCTGGGGCGGCTCGGCGGGAGAGGGGCTGATCCTCGCCCCGAACGCGCCGATCGTCGACGCGGCCCACCGGCACGGCGTACCCGTCCTCGGCAACATCTTCCTGCCGCCCACCGCCTACGGCGGCCAGCTCCAGTGGACCCGTGACCTCGTCCAGACGGACACCACCGGGCACTACCCCCTTGCGGCCCAGCTCGTC
This sequence comes from Streptomyces sp. GbtcB6, assembly GCF_019091475.1. Taxonomy (NCBI): domain Bacteria; kingdom Bacillati; phylum Actinomycetota; class Actinomycetes; order Kitasatosporales; family Streptomycetaceae; genus Streptomyces; species Streptomyces sp. GbtcB6. Next base: position 33,371 of record NZ_JAGXJL010000023.1, read on the forward strand.
GCCCTGGCCGCCGCCTACGGCTTCGACGGCTGGTTCGTGAACGCCGAGACCAGCGGCGGCAACACCGCACTCGGCACCGCCATGCTCGGCTTCGTCACCGAGCTCAAGTCCCTCGCGGCGGCCCGGGGCCAGCGGGTCACCTGGTACGACGCGATGACCGTCAACGGCACGGTCAGCTGGCAGGGCGCGCTCAACAGCCAGAACCAGTCGTTCTTCCAGGCCGCCGACGACATGTTCGTCGACTTCCGGTGGAGCGCCTCGACCCTCGCCTCGTCGGGCACGAAGGCAGTACAACTCGGGCGCAGCCGCTACGAGTTGTGGGCCGGGGTCGACGTGGAGTCCAACGGCTCCAACATCTCCGTGAACTGGGACGCGATGGTGCCCAGCGGCTCGGAGCACCTCACGTCCGTCGGCTTCTACCGGCCCGAGTGGACCCGCAACCACCTCCCCGCGAGCCGTACCCCCGGCGACTTCCACGCGGCCGACGACCGGTTCTGGACCGGGCGGTCACTGGACCCGTCCCGGCCCGACGGCACGGATCCCTGGCGGGCGCCGGCGGTCTGGTTGGCGGACCGGTCGACGGTGTCGGCGGTGCCGTTCGCGAGCGCCTTCAACACCGGGCACGGGCTGCGCTGGTACGAGGACGGCGAGGTCACCTCGGACACGGCCTGGAACCACCTCGGCCTGCAGGACCGGCTGCCCTCGCGGCGGTGGGCGGTCCGGACGGCGGGCACCAGTCCGGCCGTGACCTTCGACTTCGCGGACGCCTGGCGGGGCGGCAGCAGCGTGCTGGTCAACGGTGCGCTGGACCAGCCCGCGGTACTGGACCTCTACGCGACCCAGCTCCCGATCACGGCCCAGACGGTTGTCGAGCTGACGTACCGGACCGACGCCGGGAGCGTGGACGTAGAGCTCGCCGTCGCCACCGCCGAGCCGACCGGCGCCGGTGCGGCACCGCCGTACACCTATCTGCCGGTGGACTCGGGAGACGGCTGGTCGACCGCGACCGTGCCGCTGACCGGTCTCTCCGGCACCGTCCACGCCCTCGGTGTCCGCCTCACCGCGACCGACGGGCCCGTCCAGTGGCGGCTCGGCGCGATCGCCGTACTGGAGGCGCCGAGCACCCCCGCCGCTCCGGCCAACCCGCAGATCACGGCGGCCGACGGCGGCAGCCTGCGCCTCGCCTGGGACGCCGCGCCCGGCGCCGTGCGGCACTACACCCTGCACCGGCTGTTGGCGGACGGCACCCGGCGCTTCCTCGGCGCCACCGGCCAGCGGGCCTATTTCCTGACCGGTCTCCAGCCGGAGCAGGGCGAGTCGACGGCACGGTTCGAAGTGCGTGCCGTAGGGGAGCTGTACACCTCGTCGGACCCCGTCACCGTCACGCACACCTGGTAACCGGTAACCAACAAACGGAGCACCCCACATGCATGACGACCGCAGCCTGGTCGAAGCCCGCCTCCGGCGCGTCCTCGACGAGCGCATCCGTCCCGCCGTGTATCCCGAGTCCGTGCCGCTCGACGTCGCGGTGTGGCACGCGCCCGGCGAGCCCGTGCCGGTCGCGGAGGGACTCGCGGCCGAGCCCGAGCCGATCGCGGTGGGCGCCCGGTGGGGTGCTCCGTGGGGCACCAGCTGGTTCCGGGTCACCGGGACCGTGCCCGCCGAGTGGGCCGGGCGGACCGTGGAGGCCCTGCTGGACCTCGGCTTCGACGAGAACATGCCCGGCTTCCAGTGCGAGGGTCTCGTCTACCGGCCCGACGGCACCCCGGTGAAGGGCCTCAACCCGCGCAACCAGTGGGTCCGCGTCGGCGCCCCCGTGGAGGGCGGCGAGGAGGTACGGCTGCACGTCGAGGCCGCCTCCAACCCCGTGATCCTCGACTACCACCCCTTCCGGCCCACCTGGCTGGGCGACAAGGACACCGCCGGGCACGAGCCGCAGTACACGCTCACCCGGATGGACCTCGCCGTCTTCGACGAGACCGTGTGGCAGCTCGTCATCGACCTGGAGGTGCTCGGCGAGCTGATGGCGGAGCTGCCGGCCGACGCACAGCGCCGGTACGAGGTCCTGCGCGCGGTCGAGCGGGCCCTGGACGCCGTCGACCTCCAGGACGTGGGCGGCACGGCGGCCCGGGCGCGTGCGTGTCTCGCCGAGGTGCTCGCCGTCCCCGCCGCGCCCTCCGCCCACCGGATCAGCGCGGTCGGGCACGCGCACATCGACTCGGCGTGGCTGTGGCCGCTGCGTGAGACCGTGCGCAAGGTCGCCCGCACCACCGCCAACATGACCGCCCTCATCGAGGACGAGCCGGACTTCGTGTTCGCCATGTCCCAGGCCCAGCAGTGGGCGTGGGTGAAGGAGCACCGGCCCGAGGTCTGGGCGCGGGTGAAGAAGGCGGTCGCGGAGGGTCGGTTCGTGCCGGCGGGCGGGATGTGGGTGGAGTCGGACACCAACATGCCGGGCTCGGAGGCGATGGCCCGTCAGTTCGTGCACGGCAAGCGGTTCTTCCTCGACGAGTTCGGCATCGAGAACGACGAGGCCTGGCTGCCCGACACCTTCGGCTTCGCCGCCGGGCTCCCGCAGATCATCAGGGCGGCGGGCTCGACACGGCTCCTCACCCAGAAGATCTCCTGGTCCCAGACGAACAGGTTCCCGCACCACACCTTCCAGTGGGAGGGCATCGACGGCACCCGGATCTTCACCCACTTCCCGCCCGTCGACACCTACAACTGCTCCATGAAGGGCAGCGAACTCGCCCACGCGGCCCGCAACTTCAAGGACAAGGGCCGCGCCAGGCACTCCCTCGCGCCGACCGGCTGGGGCGACGGAGGCGGCGGCACGACCCGCGAGATGGTCGCCAAGGCGGCGCGGGTACGGGATCTGGAGGGCTCGCCGGCCGTCGTCTGGGAGACCCCGGCCGACTTCTTCGCCAAGGCCGAGGCCGAATACCCGGACCCGCCCGTCTGGGTGGGCGAGCTCTACCTCGAACTCCACCGCGCGACCCTCACCAGCCAGGCGAAGACCAAACAGGGCAACCGGCGCAGCGAACACCTCCTGAGGGAGGCCGAACTGTGGGCCGCGACGGCTGCCGTGCGCACCGGATTCCCTTACCCCTACGAGGACCTGGACCGGATCTGGAAGACGGTCCTGCTCCACCAGTTCCACGACATCCTGCCCGGCTCGTCGATCGCCTGGGTGCACCGGGAGGCCAGGGCGACGTACCAGCGGATCGCGGCCGAACTCGACGGCATCGTCGACGCGGCCCAGCGGGCGCTGGCGGGGGAGGGCGACCGGCCGTTGCTGTTCAACGCGGCGCCGCACGGCCGGGGTGGCGTCCCAGCCGGGGGCGCGGGGCCGGAACAGCCGTCCGGAGAGGTGACGGTCTCGGACCGGCCCGAAGGCGGACACGTCCTCGCCAACGGCCTCCTGCGCATCGAGATCGACGCCCGGGGTCTCGTCGTATCCGCCTACGACCTCGATGCCGACCGCGAGACCATCGCCCCCGGCACGGCCGCCAACCTGCTCCAGCTCCACCCGGACTTCCCCAACATGTGGGACGCCTGGGACGTCGACGCCTTCTACCGCAACGCGGTCACCGACCTCACGGACAGCGACGAGCTGACGGCCGGCGCGGACGGCCGGTCCGTCCGGGTCGTACGGTCCTTCGGCTCCTCCCGGGTCACCCAGGTGCTGTCGCTGCCGCCCGGGGAGCGCCGCCTGCTGATCGACACGGAGGTCGACTGGCACGAGACGGAGAAGTTCCTGAAGCTGGCGTTCCCGCTCGACCTGCACGCCGAACGGTACGCGTCCGAAACGCAGTTCGGGCACTTCCACCGCCCGACCCACACCAACACCTCCTGGGAGTGGGCCAAGTTCGAGGCCTGCAACCACCGCTTCGTCCAACTGGAGGAACCGGGCTGGGGCGTGGCGGTCGTCAACGACTCGACGTACGGCCACGACGTGACCCGCAAGGTCCGCACGGACGGCGACCGGGGTACCACGACCACGGTCCGGGTCTCGCTGCTGCGCGCGCCCCGCTTCCCCGACCCCGAGACCGACCAGGGCATCCACCGCTTCCGGCACGCACTCGTACCGGGCGCGGGGATCGGTGACGCGGTGCGCGAGGGCTGGCGGATCAATCTGCCGGAGCGGAGCGTCACCGGCGCCCACGAGGTCGCCCCGCTGGTGACGGTCGACAACGACGCGGTCGTCGTCACGGCGGTGAAGCTGGCCGACGACGGCAGCGGGGACCTCGTGGTCCGGTTCCACGAGGCCCACGGCGGCCGGGCGCGTGCCACGCTGACGGCCGGCTTCGAGGTGGCGGACGTGACGGTGACCGATCTCCTGGAGCGGCCGTCCGACACACCGGCCCCGGACCGGGCGGGCGGCGCGGTGTCGCTGCGGCTGCGGCCCTTCGAGCTGATGACCCTGCGGTTGCGGCGGGCCTGAGGCGGCGGAGCGCACGGCCGGCCCGGGCCCGCAGGGCGTGCGCTCCCAACCCGCTTCCACCCGCGCCGTCGCGCCCGCGATGATGTGGCGATGACAAGCAGAACGATCTCCGACGAGTCCTGGGCCGCCGAACCGGATCCTCTGCTGGCCCTCGCCCGACGGGAGTTGGGGTTCTACACGAGGACCGGTTCCCGGGCCCGGCGGCTGCACTACGGCACCGAGGTCGGCGCGCTCGCCACCACGTCGGTGACGGTGGTGGCCGCCGGACTGCACGCGCCCGCCTGGCTGACCGCCGTGATCGCGGGCGGTGCCGTCTTCTTCACGGGAGTACGGCAGCTGTTCGCCCCCGGGGCCCGCTGGGTGCTGGCCGCGCAGGCGCGGGAGACCCTGCGCCGAGCGGTCGACCGCTATCTGCTCGTGCCCGAACCCCACCGTGACGCGGCGGCCCGTCAGGCACTCCAGTCGGCGATCGAGGAGGTCGGCGACAACGAGCTGCGCGAGTGGTCCGAGAGCCAGGGGCGCAGGCCGGACCCGCCCGGGGCCGGGTCCGGGGCCTGAGCCGGCGCGCCGGCTCCGTCGCCGGCGCTCACGCCTGTTCACCCACCTGGGTCCGCAGCCACTGCTCCACCTCGCCCACATGCGCGGCCGCCGCGGCCCTCGCCGCCTCCGGGTCCCGGGCGACCAGGGCCCGGTGGATCGCCGCATGCTCCCGGCGCGTCCGTGCGAACGCCCCCTCCTCCTCGTACCCGCGCCACACCCGGGCCCGGAAGGTCCGCGACGACAGCCCCTCCAGGATCGCGGCCATCGTGTCGTTCCCCGCGGCGCCCGCGATCACCCGATGGAACGCGAGGTCGTGCGCGAGGATCTCCTCGGGATCGTCCGTCGCGTTCATGGCCGTGAGGTGCTTCTCCACCTCGGCCAGCTGGTCGGGCGTGATCCGCGCCGCGGCCAGGGCCGTCGCCGTCGACTCCAGTACCCGCCGCACCTCCAGCAGCTCCACCAGCTGCGGCCCGCGTGACAGATCGGCGACCACACCGAACGTCTCCAGCAGGTCACCCGCCTCCAACTGGGTGACGTAGATGCCGGAGCCGTGCCGGGCCTCCAGGACGCCCAGGACCGTGAGCGCGCGGATCGCCTCGCGCATGGAGCTGCGGGACATGCCCAGCTGGGCGGCGAGGTCCCGTTCCGTCGGCAGCCGCTGGCCCGGCTCCAGCCGGCCCTCCGCGATCATCGCCTTGATCCGCTCGATGGCGCGCTGCGTCACCGTGCCCTTCTGCGGAGCACCCACGCCGTTCTCTGCTTCCCCGGTGTCCGCCACGCCACTCCTCCTGTCGCCGGTGCGCCGAAGTCTAACCAGCGAGGTGGTCGGACCACTATGGCTCGTTCGACGGCTCATCGACGGAAAATTAGCGTCTGTGGGGTGTTGAATCCGTCGAGTGGTCTGATAAGTATGCCGTCATCTGCTCGAACACGCTCGATGAGGAGCTGCCAAGATGCCCGGCAGAACACTGAGGAAGCGGAACAGGTCCCGGATCACCGGTGCGACGGCCCTGGCCGTCGGCGCCTCGCTCGTGCTCGCCGCCTGCGGTAGTACGAACGACACCGGCAGCGGCAGCGCCGGAGGCGGTGGCACCGGCAAGGTCGGGGTGATCCTGCCCCTGCTGACCTCGCCGTTCTGGCAGTCGTACAACGACTACGTGCCCAAGATGGCGAAGTCCGAAGGTGTGGACGCGCTGAAGACGGTCAACTCCAACAGCGACCCCTCGCAGCAGATCACCGACATCAACAACGAGCTCAACCAGGGTGTGAAGGGCCTGGTCGTCGCGCCGCTGGACAGCGCGGCCATCGAGGCGGGCCTGGACCAGGCCGAGCGCAAGGGCGTGCCGGTGGTCGCCGTGGACGTGGCGCCCGACAAGGGCAAGGTCGCCATGGTGGTGCGCGCCGACAACGTCGCCTACGGCACCAAGGCCTGCGACTACCTCGGCCAGCACGTCACCAGCGGCAAGGTCGTGCAGATCATGGGCGACCTGGCCTCGGTCAACGGCCGGGACCGCTCCGAGGCGTTCCGCTCCTGCGTGAAGAAGAAGTACCCGAAGCTCAAGGTCCTGGAGATCCCCGCCAAGTGGGAGTCCGACACGGCCGCCTCCCAGCTGAGCACCCTGCTCAACGCCAACCCCGACATCAAGGGCATCTACATGCAGGCCGGCGGTGTCTACCTCGCCCCGACCCTGCAGACCCTGAAGTCCAAGGGCATGCTCAAGACGGCCGGGCAGAGCGGGCACATAGTGATCGTCTCCAACGACGGCATCCCGCAGGAGTTCGACGCCATCCGCAAGGGCCAGATCGACGCGACCGTCTCCCAGCCCGCCGACGCCTACGCCAAGTACGGCATGTACTACATCAAGGCGGCGATGGAGGGGAAGACGTTCAAGCCGGGCCCGACCGACCACGACTCCACGATCGTCAAGCTGGCCGGCGGGATCCTGGAGGACCAGCTCCCGGCGCCCCTGGTCACCAAGGACAACGTGGACGACCCGAAGCTGTGGGGCAACACGGTCAAATGATCACGCCACTCGTTGAGGCCCGGGACATCGTCAAGCGGTACGGCCCCACCGTCGCCCTCGCCGACGGCCGGCTCACCGTGCTGCCGGGCGAGTCCCACGCCCTCGTCGGCCGCAACGGCGCCGGCAAGTCCACCCTGGTCAACGTCCTCACCGGCCTCCAGGCCCCGGACGAGGGCACGGTCCGCTTCGACGGCGAACCGGCGCCCCCGCTCGCCGACCGGGACGCCTGGCGGCGCAGGGTCGCCTGCGTCTACCAGAAGCCCACGGTCGTACCGGAGCTGACGGTCGCCGAGAACCTCTTCATCAACCGGCAGCCCCTGCACCGGGGTTTCATCAGCTGGCGCCGGCTGCGCGGCGAGGCGGCCGCGCTCCTCGACACCTGGGACGTCCGTGTCGACCCCGAGGCGCGCACCGCCGACCTCAAGGTCGAGGACCGCCAAATGGTCGAGATCGCCCGGGCGCTGAGCTTCGGCGCCCGGTTCATCGTCCTCGACGAGCCGACCGCCCAGCTCGACAACCGGGAGATCGAGCGGCTGTTCAGCCGGATGCGGGCGCTCCAGGACTCGGGCGTGACCTTCCTGTTCATCTCGCACCACCTCCAGGAGGTGTACGAGGTCTGCCAGACGGTCACCGTGCTCCGGGACGCCCGCTGGATCATCACCGCCCCCGTCGCCGACCTGCCCAGGGCCGCCCTGGTGGAGGCGATGGCGGGGGAGGCGGTGACCCGGCAGGAGCAGCGGCCGCGGGACGCGGTGGCCGCCGAGGCGCCCGTCGTCCTCAGCACCAGCGGGCTCACATCGGAGTCGTACGACGGCATCGATCTCACCGTCCGCAGCGGCGAGGTCGTCGGCCTCGCCGGCACCAGCGGCAGCGGGAAGATCGAACTCGCCGAGACCATCGCCGGGTTGCGCACCCCGACCGGCGGAACCGCACAACTACAACAGAAGCAGCTGCCGTTCGGCGATGTGCGGGCCGCGCTCAGGGCCGGCGTCGGCTTCGTCCCGCGGGACCGGCACGACCAGGGCCTGGTGGCAGGGATGAGCATCGGCGACAACGCCACCATGACCGTCCTTGACCGGCTCGGCCGCGGCGGGTTCGTCGGGACCGACCGCAAGCGCGGCTTCGCCACCGGGCTCATCGAACGCCTCGACATCCACGCCGAGGGCCCCGAACAGCCCGTCTCCGACCTGTCCGGCGGCAACGCGCAGAAGGTCGTGATGGCCCGCGCCCTCGCCTCCGACCCCCGGCTGCTCGTCCTGGTCAACCCCACCGCGGGCGTCGACGTGAAGTCCAAGGAGTCCCTGCTGGCCCGCGTGGACAGCGCCCGTGAGGACGGCACCGCCGTGCTGGTCGTCTCCGACGAACTCGACGACCTGCGCCGCTGCGACCGCGTCCTCGTCCTCTTCCACGGCCGGATCGTCGCCGAACACCCGGCCGGCTGGCACGACCACGAGCTGATCGCCTCCATAGAAGGAGTGGACTCCATGCCCGAAGGAGTGGACCATGGCTGAGACCAAGGCCCCGGTGTTCACCCCGGTGCGCTCCCCGGACCCGCGCGCGGCCCGTACCGTCCTGCTGCGCAGGGCCCGTGAACTCGCCCTCGTCCCGGCCCTGTTGCTGCTGATGGTGCTCGGCGCGGTCGTCAACGACTCGTTCCTCACCGAGCGCAACCTGATCTCCATCCTGGGCGCATCCGCCGCCCTCGCGATGGTGGTGCTCGCCGAGTCGCTGGTACTGATCACCGGCAAGTTCGACCTCTCCCTGGAGTCGGTCGTCGGCATCGCGCCCGCCGTCGGCGCCCTCCTGGTGCTGCCGTCGGCCGAGTCCGGCTGGGGCACGGAGTTCCCGGCCGCCCTCGCCATGGTGGCGATCCTGGTCGTCGGCGCGGCCGTCGGTGCCTTCAACGGCATCCTGGTCGTCAAGTTCAAGCTCAACGCGTTCATCGTGACGCTCGCGATGCTGATCGTGCTGCGCGGTGTGCTGGTCGGCGCCACCAAGGGCAAGACTTTGTTCGGGATGCCCGACAGCTTCTTCACCCTGGCCACCTCCACCTTCCTCAGCGTCCCCATGTCGGTGTGGCTGGCGGCGGTCGCCTTCGCGGTCACCGGGCTCGTGCTGAAGTACCACCGGGTCGGCCGTGCCCTCTACGCCATCGGTGGCAACGCCGACGCGGCCCGCGCCGCCGGCATCCGCGTCGACCGCGTGATGCTCGGGGTGTTCATGGTGGCCGGTGTCCTCGCCTCCGTCGGCGGGATCATGCAGACCGGGTACGTGGGCGCGATCAGCGCCAACCAGGGCAACAACATGATCTTCACCGTGTTCGCCGCGGCGGTGATCGGCGGCATCAGCCTGGACGGCGGCAAGGGCACCATGTTCGGCGCCCTGACCGGCGTACTCCTTCTGGGTGTCGTGCAGAACCTGCTCACCCTGGCGCAGGTGCCGTCGTTCTGGATCCAGGCCATCTACGGCGGCATCATCCTCGTCGCCCTCATGATCGCCCGTGTCACCACGGGACGGGCCCAGGACTGATCGGCCCGCGTCCCGCACTCCCCCCGACGGAAAGGCAATCCGTGTCCCCGAGCCCCGGCCCCTCCAGTCGCGTCATCGCGCTCGAAACCTACGACATCCGCTTCCCCACCTCGCGCGAGCTCGACGGCTCCGACGCGATGAACCCGGACCCCGACTACTCGGCGGCCTATGTCGTGCTGCGCACCGACGCCGCCGACGGGCACGAGGGGTACGGGTTCACGTTCACCATCGGGCGGGGCAACGACGTCCAGGTCGCCGCGATCGACGCGCTGCGGAACCATGTGCTCGGCCGGCCCGTCGACGAGATCTGCGACGACCCCGGATCCCTCTACCAGGACCTGATCGGCGACAGCCAGCTGCGCTGGCTCGGCCCCGAGAAGGGCGTGATGCACATGGCGATCGGCGCGGTGATCAACGCCGTCTGGGACCTCGCCGCCCGCCGCGCCGGAAAGCCGCTGTGGCAGCTGCTCGCCGACGCCGAGCCCGAGTGGATCGTCCGCCAGATCGACTTCCGCTACCTCACCGACGCCCTCACCCCCGAGGAGGCCCTCGCCATCCTGCGCCGGGGCCGCGAGGGCGCGGACGAACGCCGGGCCCGCCTCCTTGAGCGCGGCTTCCCCGCCTACACCACCTCCGCGGGCTGGCTCGGCTACGACGACGAGAAGCTCACCCGGCTCGCCGCCCAGGCGGTCGCCGACGGCTTCAAGCAGATCAAGCTGAAGGTTGGCGCCGACCTGGAGGACGACATCCGGCGCTGCCGGGTCGCCCGTGCCGTCGTCGGCCCGGACATCCGGATGGCCGTCGACGCCAACCAGCGCTGGAACGTCGACGAGGCGATCCGCTGGACCAAGGCCCTCGCCGAGTTCGACCCGTACTGGATCGAGGAGCCCACCAGCCCCGACGACATCCTCGGCCACGCGGCGATCCGCCGCGCGGTCGCCCCGGTCAAGGTCGCCACCGGCGAACACGTCCAGAACCGGATCGTCTTCAAACAGCTGCTCCAGGCCGGCGCCCTCGACATCGTCCAGATCGACGCGGCCCGGGTCGCAGGCGTCAACGAGAACCTCGCCATCCTGCTGCTCGCCGCGAAGTTCGGCGTGCCGGTCTGCCCGCACGCGGGCGGCGTCGGACTGTGCGAACTCGTCCAGCACCTCTCGATGTTCGACTACCTGGCCGTCTCCGGCACCACCGAGGACCGGGTCATCGAGTACGTCGACCATCTGCACGACCACTTCCTGGATCCGGTGGTGATCCGCGAAGGTCACTACACGGCACCCACCGCACCGGGCTTCTCGGCCGCCATGCGACCGGAGTCCGTCGCGGAGTACACCTATCCGGGCGGCACCTTCTGGGCCGCCGATCCGGAAACGCAGAAGGGACAGGCGGCATGACCGACTTCGAGGGGCTGAAGGCCCTGGTCACCGGAGGAGCCTCCGGGATCGGCAGGGCCACGGCCGACCTCCTCGCCGAGCGCGGCGCCCAGGTCGCCGTCCTCGACCTCGACCCGTCCTCCGTCGAGAAGCCGCTGCTCGGCTTCCGGGCCGACGTCACCGACGACGCCTCCGTGCGGACGGCCGTGGAGAGCGCCGTCGAGGCCCTCGGCGGCCTCGACGTCCTGATCAACAACGCCGGCATCGGAGCCCAGGGCACGGTCGAGGACAACGACGACGACGAGTGGCGCCGCGTCTTCGACGTCAACGTCCTCGGCATGGTCCGCGCCGCCCGCGCCGCCCTGCCGCACCTGCGCCGCTCGGAGCACGCGGCGATCGTCAACACCTGCTCCATCGCCGCCACCGCGGGCCTGCCGCAGCGCGCCCTGTACAGCGCCACCAAGGGCGCCGTGTACTCCCTCACCCTGGCCATGGCCGCCGACCACGTCCGCGAGGGCGTCCGCGTCAACTGCGTCAACCCCGGTACGGCGGACACCCCGTGGATCGGCCGGCTCCTCGACCGGGCGTCCGACCCGGCCGCCGAACGCGCCGCCCTGGAGGCCCGCCAGCCCGCCGGCCGCCTGGTCTCCGCCGCCGAGGTCGCCGGTGCCATCGCCTACCTGGCGAGCCCGCTGTCCGGCGCCACCACCGGTACCTCCCTCGCCGTCGACGGCGGCATGCAGGGCCTGCGGCTGCGGCCGGTGGGCCAGTGAGCGCCCTCGGCCGCAGCGGCGTCCGGGTCAGCCCCCTGGGCCTCGGCGCCGCAGTGATCGGCAACCTCTACACCGAGATCCCCGACCAGCAGGCACAGGACACGGTCACCGCCGCCTGGCAGCAGGGCATCCGCTACTTCGACACCGCCCCGCACTACGGCCTGGGGCTGTCGGAGCGGCGGCTGGGCGCGGCCCTGCGCCAGTACGACCGGGACGCGTACACCCTCTCCACCAAGGTCGGCCGCCGGCTGGAGCCGGGGCCCGGCGACGGCGACGACCTCGCCCACGGCTTCGCCGTGCCCGACACCCTCCGCCGGGTCTGGGACTTCACCGCCGACGGCATCCGCCGCACCCTGGAGGCCAGCCTGGAGCGGCTCGGCCTCGACCGGGTCGACGTCGTCTACCTGCACGACCCCGACGACCACGCCGAGCAGGCCTTCCGCGAGGGCTACCCGGCCCTGGAGAAGCTCCGCGCCGAGGGGGTCGTGGGCGCGATCGGCGCCGGCATGAACCAGACGGCCATGCTCACCCGGTTCGTGCGCGACACCGACATCGACGTGGTGCTGTGCGCGGGCCGCTACACCCTCCTCGACCAGAGCGCCCTCGCCGATCTGCTCCCGGCCGCCGAGGAGCGCGGCACCTCGGTGGTGATCGGCGGCGCCTTCAACTCCGGCCTGCTGGCCGATCCGAAGCCGGACGCCACCTACAACTACGCCCAGGTGTCCGACGAGCTGCTGTCCCGGGCCCTGCGTCTCAAGGCGCTCGCGGAACAGCACGGCACCACCCTGCGCGCCGCCGCCCTCGCCTTCTGCGCGGCCCACCCGGCCGTGGCGAGCGTCCTGGTCGGCGCCCGCTCGGCGGCCGAGATCGCGGACGGGGCGGAGCAGTTCGCCACGCACGTCCCCGCCGCCTTCTGGCAGGAGCTGCACGCCACCGGCCTGCTGCCCGCCGACGCCCCCGTACCCGGGGCGGACCCGTCATGAGAGTGGCCCTGCACACCAAGGTCCACGCGGACCGCGTCGCCGCGTACGAGGCCGCCCACCGCGAGGTGCCCGCCGAACTCACCGACGCCATCCGGGCCGCCGGCGCCACCTCCTGGACCATCTGGCGCAGCGGCACCGACCTCTTCCACGTCCTGGACTGCGCCGACTACGGCCGCCTCCTCGCCGAGTTGGAGAAACTCCCGGTCAACGTGGCCTGGCAGGCCCGGATGGCCGAGCTTCTCGACGTCGTCCACGACTACTCCGAGGCAGGCTCGGAGGCCGGCCTGCCCGTCGTATGGGAGCTGTCATGACGATCGACGCCCACCACCACGTCTGGGACCTCTCGGTACGCGACCAGGACTGGATCACGGGCCCCGAACTCCAGCCGCTCAGAAGGAACTTCACCGTCGAGGACCTCGAACCCGAGGCGGCGGCGGCCGGGGTCACCCGCACGGTCCTCGTCCAGACGATCACCGTCCCCGAGGAGACCCCCGAGTTCCTCGGCATCGCCGACACCCACGACCTGGTCGCCGGGGTCGTCGGCTGGACCGATCTCACCCGCCCCGACATCGCCGAAGAACTCGCCCGCCTCCGCGAACTCCCCGGCGGCCCCTACCTGAAGGGCATCCGCCACCAGGTCCAGGGCGAACCCGACCCGGAGTGGCTGCTGCGTCCGGATGTCGGCCGGGGTCTGACCGCGCTCGCCGACGCGGGCCTGGTCTACGACCTCATCGTCCAGCCTCACCAGCTCCCGGCCGCCGTCAAGGCCGCCGACACCCACCCGCAACTCACCTTCGTCCTGGACCATCTGGGCAAACCCCCCATCGCCGCCGGCACCCGCGAACCCTGGGCCTCCGCCGTCCGCGCCCTCGCCGCCCTGCCCAACACCGTCTGCAAGCTCTCCGGCATGGTCACGGAGGCCGACCCCGCCTCCTGGACCGTCGACGACCTGCGCCCGTACGCCGACACGGTCCTGGACGCCTTCGGCCCGGACCGCCTGATGTTCGGCTCGGACTGGCCGGTGTGCGTCCTGGCCGGGACGTACGGCGAAGTCTTCGACGCGGCAACCGAGTTGATCGCTCCGGCCGACCGCACCGCCGTCTTCGAGACCACCGCCGCCCGCGTCTACCGCCTCTGAGCGGCCCCCGCCAGCCGCGTCGGCGGCAGGAACTCCCGTACGTACGTCCGCTCCCAGCACGCGCCCGTCTCCCGAAGCTCCCGCCAGCTGGTGTAGCGGTAGCGGAAGAGGCGGGCGCGGACGAAGCGCGGCGGCTCGTCGGGCGGGAACGGGGAGCGGCGCAGCAGCCGGAGCGTGTCGCGGTCGTTCTCCAGGAGGCGTTCCACCAGGCCGCCGAACCAGTCGCCGGCGTACGCGGGGGATAGGGCGGCGAACCACATCAGCCAGTCCAGGCGCAGGTGGTAGGGCGCGAACTGGCGTGGCCAGTACCGGGGATCGCCCGGCTTGCCCTTGAACTCGTACTCCAGCCAGTCCGAGTCCTCGCGCGGTGTGCCGTCCAGCGTGCCCTCGACCACCACCTCGTAGCGGACCCGGCTGACGGTGCCGAAGGCGCCGTAGGTGTTGACCAGGTGGAGCGGGTCGAAGGAGCGGTTCATGACCTGGCGGCGGGAGACCATGTTCAGCACCGGGTGGTAGCTCAGGTAGAGGAGCAGCGCGGTCACGGCGAGGACGACCACCTCGTACCAGAGCGGGGTGGGCGGCGCTGTGGGGTGGTCCGTGGGCAGCCGGAGGGCCGACAGGGCCAGCACGATGGTGATCCAGTTCAGCCAGGAGAAGTTGCCGGAGACCACCAGCCAGAGCTGGGTGAGGATCATCAGGGACGCGGCCGCCGTCGCGATCGGCTGCGGGGTGAACAGCAGGACGGGGACCAGCAGCTGGGTGACGTGGTTCGCGGCCACCTCCGCCTTGTGCACCGGTCCCGGCAGGTGGTGGAAGAACCAGCTCAGCGGGCCCGGCATCGGCTGGGTCTCGTGGTGGTAGTGGAGGCAGGTCAGCTTGCGCCAGCAGGCGTCCCCGCGCATCTTGATCAGGCCCGCCCCGAACTCCACCCGGAACAGGATCCAGCGCAGCAGGAAGAGCACGACGACCGGCGGGGCCACCTCGTCGTTGCCCAGGAAGACGGCGAGGAAGCCGGTCTCCAGGAGCAGCGACTCCCAGCCGAACGCGTACCAGGTCTGGCCGACGTTGACGATCGAGAGGTACAGGGCCCAGGGGATCAGCCACAGCACCATCCCGGCCCACAGCGGGAGTTCGGAGTCCGCTCCCGCCAGCAGCGCCGCCGACACCGCGCAGCCCGCCCAGGCGCAGCCCGCGAAGAAGCGGTCCGAGTAGTGCAGATGGAAGAGGCTCGGCGCCCGCCGGAAGGGGGCACGGGCGACGAACCTCGGGATCGGCAGCATCCCGCGCTCGCCCAGCAGGGCCCGGAACTGCAGCGCCGCCGCCAGGAACGCGACGAGGTACACGCCGGCCAGAGCCCGCTGGAAGACCAGCCGGCTCAACCAGTACCCGGGTGCGGTGAACCAGTCCACGGCCGTGCGCTCCTGCCTCTCTCCATTGTGCGGCCCCCGGATCGGCGGGGGGCCTGTCACCCTGTGTACCGCGCCTCCCCGCTTGCGTAACCCGAGCGAGTGAAACAGACAATAGGGGAGGAATTGCCCATATGGGGTTCCCCTGGCATGGTGGCCCCATGGCTGATCGGGGAGCGAGGGCTCCGTCACTCCCGGACGACTGGCCCGCCCACCTGGACCACCTGATCCTGGCGCTCAACCACATGGGCACCTTCGACTGGGACCTCGACGCCGGCCTGTTCCACCTGGACGCCCAGGCGTACGAGGTGTTCGACCTGACTCCCGAGGAGTACGACGGCCGTCCCGAGACCCTCGCCGCCCGGGTACCCCCGGCGGAGTCCAGCAGGCTGGACGCGGTGGTGTCCCAGGCCATCAAGGACGGCAGCGAGAACTACGGGACGTACTTCCGCATCCGGCGCCGCGACGGCACCCCGCGCTGGACCCACACCCAGGGCTACATCCGGCGCGACGAGACGGGCCGCCCGCGCCGGGTCGTCGGGATCGTCCGGGACGCCACCCAGGAGCTGGAGGACAGCGAGGTCCGCAACCTGCGGGACGCCCAGGGGCAGGCGCTGCGCCGGCAGACCGGCGTCGTCCAGGCGGTCACCGCGGCGCTCGCGCACGCCAGCAGCGTCCAGGAGGTCATCGACGTCCTCAAGGACACCCACGGCATCCCCAACCTGGGCGCGACCAGCCTGGTGATGGGCCTGGTCGAGGCCGGCCGGATCCGGCTGGTCGCCGAGGGGCCGGCCGGCAGCTTCGTGCCCGGCACCCTGATCACCCGGATAGAGGAGCCCTACCCGATGGGCGAGGTGGTGCGCACCCTCAGCCCGCGTTTCATCGAGTCGCCTGAGGAGTTCGCCGAGGGCTACCCGATACTGTGGCCGCACATCACCGACCTGCACATCACCTCGGCCGCCTACCTGCCCCTGATCGCCCAGGCCCGCCCGATCGGCGCCATGGGCCTGCTCTACAACGACCGGCTCGGCTTCTCCAGCGAGGAACGCGCCGTCCTGGTCGCCCTCGGCAGCAGCATCGCGCAGAGCCTGCAGCGGGCCATGCTCTTCGAGCAGGAGAAAGACCTCGCGCAGGGCCTCCAGCAGGCGATGCTGCCGCGCACCATCCCCAGCGTGCGCGGGGCCGACGTCGCCGTCCGCTACCGCTCGGCGAGCGCCGGCGGCTCCCTGGGCCGGGACATCGGCGGCGACTGGTACGACCTGATCCCGCTGCCCGGCGGCCGGGTCGGCGCGGTCATCGGCGACGTGCAGGGGCACGACACGCACGCGGCGGCCGTCATGGGCCAGCTGCGCATCGTGCTGCGCGCCTACGCGGCCGAGGGCCACGCCCCGGCCACCGTGATGGCCCGTGCCTCCGTCTTCCTCGACGAGCTCGACACCGACCGCTTCGCCACCTGCCTGTACGCCGAGGCCGACCTGGCCACCGGTGTCGTCCAGGTGGTCCGCGCCGGGCACATCGACCCGCTGGTCCGCGCCGCCGACGGCGGCTGCCACCGGGTCCCCGTCGAGGGCGGGCTGCCGCTCGGCCTGTCCGCCGAGTTCCAGAGCCTGGAATACCCGGTGTCCACCCTGGAGCTCGATCCCGGCGAGACGCTGCTGCTGTGCACCGACGGGCTCGTCGAACAGCCCGGCAAGGACCTCGGGGACGGGATTCAGGTCCTGATCGAGCAGGTCACGGAGGGGCCCGAGGACGTGCGCGCGCTCGCCGACGTGCTGATCGAGATCGCCGAGGTGCGGGGCGGTGACGACGACGTCGCCCTGCTCCTGCTGCGCCGCCGCGGCTCCGACACCGCACAGGCCGTCGGCCGCCTCCAGCAGCACGTGGCCTCCGGCGACCCCGAGGCGCTCGCCCTGGCCCGGCACATGGTCCGCGCCGCCGTCCGCGCGTGGGGCGCCGGGGACCGCGCCGACGAGATCGAGCTGGTCGCCGACGAGCTGATCACCAACGCGCTGATGCACACCGAGGGCTCCGCGATCGTCACCCTCAGGGTCCTCGGCGGCAGCGACCGCCGGCTCCGCGTCGAGGTCGAGGACTCCTCCAGCGCCCTGCCGCGCCGCCGCGAGGCGGGCGAGGACGGGGTGTCCGGGCGGGGGCTGCTGCTCGTCGACCGGATCGCCGACGTGTGGGGCGTGGAGGCGCGCGGCGGCGGCAAGGCGGTGTGGTGCGAGTTCCGGATGCCGGAGAAGGACGACGGCAGCGCCCCGTAGGGGCGCGGGGCCGAGACATGTGCGGCTCCGCCGCGTGGGCGCGACCAGCCCCCACGGCGCCGCAGCCGTAGGACGACCCGATGCGGCACTTCCGGCGGAGCGCAGGCGCAGCGGATGGCACCCTGGACGCATGCCCGAACTGCCCGAGGTCGAAGCGCTCAGGGACTTCCTGACCGAGAACCTGGTCGGCCGCCAGGTCGTGCGCGTGCTGCCGGTCGCCATCAGCGTCCTGAAGACGTACGACCCGCCGGTCGGCGCCTTCGAGGGCAGCGAGGTCGTCGCCGTGCACCGGCACGGCAAGTTCCTGGACATCGAGGGTGACCGCGGGCTGCGGTTCGTCACCCACCTGGCCCGCGCGGGCTGGCTGCAGTGGAAGGACCGGCTGCCGGACGGTCCGCCCCGGCCCGGGAAGGGCCCCCTGGCGCTGCGGGCGGCCCTGGAGACCGGCGCGGGCTTCGACCTCACCGAGGCCGGTACCCAGAAGAAGCTGGCCGTGTACGTCGTCCGCGACCCGCGGGACGTCCCCGGTATCGCCCGTCTCGGCCCCGACCCGCTCGCCGCCGGCTTCGACGAGGAGCGCCTCGCGGCCCTGCTGGGGGACGAGCGACGGCAGCTGAAGGGCGCACTGCGCGACCAGAGCCTGATCGCCGGGGTGGGCAACGCCTACAGCGACGAGATCCTGCACGCGGCGAAGATGTCCCCGTTCAAGCTGGCCGCGTCCCTGACACCCGAGGAGGTGCACCGGCTGTACGAGGCGCTGCGCACCACCCTCACCGAGGCGGTGGAGCGCTCCCACGGCCTGGCGGCGGGGCGGCTCAAGGCCGAGAAGAAGAGCGGGCTGCGCGTCCACGGCCGGACCGGCGAGCCCTGCCCGGTCTGCGGCGACATCATCCGCGAGGTCTCCTTCAGCGACTCCTCGCTGCAGTACTGCCCGACCTGCCAGACCGGCGGCAAGCCGCTCGCGGACCGCCGGATGTCCCGGCTGCTCAGGTAGCCGGCGCTCACTTGGGGTCCAGGGTCACCAGGCGCTGCCCGTCCGCGTTGCGCACCTCGTAGCGGTCGATCTCGTCCGGGTGCATCGAGGAGCCGCCCGTCATGGTGCTCACCCGGTCGTCGTGGTCCCGCTCCGCCCAGGTGGTCACGACCTGCTCGGAGCCGTCGTCGCCGACGGCGACCAGACGGCAGGAGCGCGGCCCGTCCGGGTCCTTCACCTCCAGCTCGATCATGCTGCCCGAGTCCGTGTCCTGCGACTTCACCTGCGCCCAGATACCGGACTGCGCGTCGGTGGCCGCGGTGACCTGTACGGTCGGCGCGGCGTCATGACCGACGTAGGTCGCGATGCCGGGGCCGGCGACCGCGAAGACCACCGAGGCGGCGAGGCCGTACAGCAGCTTGCGGCGCTTGGCGCGGTGCTTGCTCGCGACCTCGGCGAGCAGGCGGTCAAGCAGCCGGGGGCCGGGCTGTGCCATGGGGTGCACGAAGCGCGGCGTGGCCCTGCGGTACAGCATCAACTGCCGTGCCGCGGGGCCGAACTCGGTCACGTGTGCCGAGCAGCTGGGGCACTCCATGAGATGGTCCTCGAAGCGGAAGGCCTCCGCCTCGTCCAGCACGCCGAGCGCGTACGCGCCGACGTCGCGATGCCTTTCCAGGGACCTCATGACGAATCCTCGTGCCGAAGGGTGCGGGTGGGGGTTACTCGTTGTTCCTTGCTCCCACCCGTACGCAGTCGGCAGCCGTTTCACTCAAGCCACGTACAGAATCGTAATCAACGGATTCGGAGCGGCCGGGCCCGCGGATTGGTCCTGAATCAAAAAAGATGGATGGCGAGATGCCCGAGGGGCAGACCGAGCCGCCAGGCGGGGGTCCACACCTTCGGTCCGTCGTCCTCGCCGAACACCGAACCACCGCCCGGCACCGCGTCCAGGTCGGGCGCGAGCAGCTCGGTCTCCTCCAGCCAGCGCCAGGCGGCCGCGGCCAGATCCAGGTCCGGTGACGGCCCGCCCGCCTCGAGCGCCTCGGCGCTCACTACAGCCATACGTTCCCCCACCCAGTCCTGCCACGGCTGGTCGTACGCCGTCAGCGAAAGCCAGGTCTCCAACTGGGACACGACCCGGATGCCCGACAGTTCGCCGTCCGTGTCGGAGAGGAAGATGGTCAGCGCCAGCGCGTCACGGCCGGCCCGGAACTCGAAGGACGTCGGTGGCATGAGGTCGCCGGTGCGCAGCAGCTCGTCGGCGATGTACTCGGCGTACAACCAGGCCATCGGGACCGCCAGTTCCCCGCTTCCGGCCCCGTCCGTGCTCTCTTGACCTCTGTGCAGCATCCCGTCCTGCCTTCCTCCGGTGCGCGCGTGGCCCCGACCCCGGGTCCGTCCCTCTCCCGGTGCGGAACACGGATGAAGACAGCTGATTGCTCAAACATGGTCCTCAGCAAGGCGCTTTACCGAGGTTTGACCTGGCTTACGGTTTCATCGCAGGTCGGGTGCATAACCGGGCAGAACCCGGCGCAGGGCGCGCAGCGCGTAGTACGCCCGCGACTTCACGGTACCGGGTGGAATCCCCAGGGTCTCGGCGGCTTCCGCAACACTCGCCCCTTGGAAATACACCAGCACCAGGACTTCACGGTGTTCCGGGGTGAGAGTCTTCACAGCCTCCCGGACGTCGAGCGTCGCGGCGGCGCGTTCGGCGTGGTCGCCGATGGCCCGGGTGTTCTCCAGGACGGCGTCGTGCACCTCGGCGGGCCGTGCCTGCCGGGCCCGCCGCGCGTCGATGGCGAGCCGCCGGCCGACGGTCAGCAGCCAGGGCAGCACGGAGTCGAAGGCGTCGGCGCGCAGCGCCTCGGGGTGCTGCCAGGCGCGTACGAGGGTCTCCTGGACGAGGTCCTCGGCCCGCTGCCGGTCCCCGTCGCTGAGCCGCAGCAGCAGCGCGAAGAGCGGTCGGCCGTGGTCGCGCTGGAGTGCGACGAGCTCGTGCTCGGCGGTCGTCGTCCCGTCGGGAAGGGTGGTTCCGGCCGTCATGGCCGTATGGCATCGCAGGGTCCGGCCGGGGGACAGGGGGTGCACAGGGATGTGCGGCGGACGGTCGATCGCGTCGGCGAACGGTGCGACGAACGGTCCGTCACACCCCTTACCCGACCCGGATGGGTCAATCGGGGCGCCTGAGTTGTTTGCGGCCGCCCTCACCTTCGTACCCATTGATCTGTAAATCGGACAAGGCTTGCGACTCTGGGGTGCTCCTGATGATCAATCGCAGACGCCAGGCGGCCCTGGCCCTGACCGCCCTTCTCGCCGCCGCAGCCGCCTGCCAGAACCATGTGCGGGAGGAGCGTGCCGTCCCGCCCGGCCACCCGGCTCCCGCGGTGCCCGCCACCGGCGGCTTCACCCTCGTCGCCGCCGGTGACGTCATGCCGCAGAAGTCCGCGGTGGACCACGCGAACTTCGACGCCGGCGGCAACGGCTACGACTTCCGCCCGATGCTCGCCGGTGTCGAACCCGTCGTCTCCCGAGCCGACCTGGCGCTCTGTCACCTGGCGACCGTCACCGGCACGGACGGCGCCCGCGCCGGCGGCCTCACCTCCCCGCCGCAGCTCGCCGAGGCGCTCGCCGCCACCGGCTACGACGGCTGCTCCACCGCCTCCGACCGCGCCCTCGACGACGGCGCCGCGGGCATCCAGCGCACCCTCGACGCGCTGGACCGGGTGGGCCTGCGGCACTCCGGCACGGCCCGCACCGATGCCGAGGCCGGCACCCTCACCCTGATGAACGCGGGCCGGGCCCGGGTCGCCCAGCTCTCCTACACCTACGACGTCAACGGCAACTCCCTGCCGCCCGGCCAGCCCTGGGCGGTCGGCCTCCTCGACGAGAACCGCGTCCTCGCCGACGCCCGTGCCGCCCGGCAGGCCGGCGCCGACGTGGTCGTCGTCTCCGTGCACTGGGGCACCGAGGGGACCGACGCCCCCGACCAGCAGCAGATGACCCTCGCCAAGCGGCTCACCGCCGCGCGCACCGGCGGCCGCCCCGACATCGACCTGCTCCTCGGCACCCACGCGCACATCCCGCAGGCGTACGAGAAGGTCAACGGCACCTGGGTGGTCTACGGCCTCGGCGACCAGGTGGCCGGCGAGATGTACAACAGCCAGCGTCAGCAGGACCCGCGCGGCAACGAGTCGACCCTCGCCCGCTTCACCTTCACCCCGCCCACCCGTCCGGGCGGCCGCTGGGAGGTGGCCAAGGCCGAGTTCATCCCGCAGCTGTACGACCTCGACGCGGGCCGGGTCGTCGACCTCAACGCGGCCATCGGCCAGGGTGCCGACTTCACCGCCGCCCGGGACGCCATCCGGGACGTGGTGCTCAGCCGCGGGGCCGCCAAGGACGGGCTGGTGATGGGGGAGTAGCGGTGGTCACGCGGCGGTCACTCCACGTCGACGTGGTCGAACGTGGCCAGCAGCTGCGTCAGCACCCGTACGCACGCGGTGATCTCGGCGTCGGTCAGGTCGCCGCCGACCTGCCGGTTCAGGGCGTGCTCGCGGGCGAGGACCGCGGTGATGGTCGCCCGTCCCTCGTCCGTGAGGCGGATCAGGGAGGAGCGCTGGTGCGCCGGGTTGGGGGTGACCTCGGCCCAGCCGTGTGCCACCGCGTCGTTCACCATGCGCTGCACGAACTGCCGGCTCAGCGCCATGATCCGGCCCATCTGGGGCACCGTCATGGGCTCGTACCGGCGCAGCAGGTCCAGCACCGAGCGCACCCCGACCGAGGCCCCCTCGATCTGCTCGCCCTGCTCGACCTTGCGGAAGGCGCGCCGGTAGAGCGGGCCGATCAGATCGAACACCTCGGTGATGCGCTCGCCCAGCTCGTCGGGGGCGAGGGGCTTGTCGATGTCGTTCACCCGGCCATCATGCACCGAGCCGTCATGGCAACCGGGGTGTCAAACCCGTCATGACAACCCGGTTGTCAAACTCTCCCGAAGATGACACCTTGGTTGTCATGAATGGTGCTGCGGACGTCCGCTTCTTCCCGTCCTCCGACGGTGACCTCGCCTACCTCGACACCGGCTCCGGCGACCCGGTGGTCCTGCTCCACTCCGGGTACGTCGACCACCGCTTCTGGCACCGGCAGATCCCGGCGCTCGCCGCCGAGTACCGGGTGATCGCCCCGGACGTGCGCGGCCACGGCTCCTCCGCCAACGCGAGCAGGCCCTTCCGCTGGGCCGACGACCTCGCGGAGCTGCTGCGCCGTCTGGACGCGGGGCCCGCCGTCCTGGTCGGCCTGTCCATGGGAGGGGTGATCGCCACCGACACGGTGCTGGAACACCCCGAACTGGTCCGCGCGGTGGTCACCTGCGGTGCGGCGACCGGCGACTTCCGGTACACGGACTGCTGGCACAAGGGACTCCAGGACGAGTACGCCCGTACCCTGGGCGCCGGCGACATCGAGGGCTGGGCCGACGTCTTCCTGCGGGGCGTGGCCGGCGAGCACCGTGCTGTCGCCGACCTCGACTCGGACATCCCGCGCCGGCTGCGGGAGATGGCCCTGCGCACGATCTCCAAGCACACCCCCGGCGAGCCGGACTGGCATGTCCCGGTGACCGGCTCCTGGCCCCGGGTGCCCAAGATCGACGTGCCGGTCCTCACGATCAACGGCGGCCTGGAACCCACCGCCCTGCTCGCCGCCGCCGACCGCCTGGCCCGCGAGGTCCCGAACGGCCGCGCCGAGGTCGTCGAAGGGGTCGGCCACTATCCGAACCTGGAGAAGCCCGAGGTCTTCAACGCCCTCCTGCTCGACTTCCTCCGGGCCCTCTAACGCCCGGCCGGCCGCGACCTCTTGTACGAGTAGCCGAAGTAGATCACGCACCCGACCACGAACCAGACCGCGAACCGCACCCAGGTCTCCCACTCAGGAACGTGATCAGCCAGATCGAGAAGACGACACCCAGCGCCGGCACGAACGGCATCCACGGCGTACGGAAGGCGCGCGGCAGCTCCGGCTGCCGGTAGCGCAGCACGATCACCGCCGCGCACACCACCACGAACGCCAGCAGGATGCCGATGTTGGTGAGTTCGGCCGCCGCGCCGATCGGCACGAACCCGGCGAGGAGCGCCGAGGCCACCCCGACGATCCAGGTCACCCGGGTCGGCACGTGCCGCGTCGGGTGCGTCTTGGCGAACCAGGCGGGCAGCAGGCCGTCCCGGGACATGGAGAACCACACACGGGTGAGGCCCAGCATGAACGTGAACATGACGGTCAGGATGCCGATGATCGCGCCCACCGCGATCACGTCCGCAAGACCGCTCAGCCCCACCGACTTGAACGCCGTCGAGAAGCCGCTCTCCGGGTCGATCTCCGTGTACTCCTGCATGCCCGTCAGGACCAGACAGGCCGCCACGTACAGCACCATCGAGATCGCCAGCGAGTAGATGATCGCCTTCGGCATGTGCCGCTGCGCGTCCTTGGACTCCTCGGCCGCCGTCGACATCGCGTCGTACCCGAAGACGGCGAAGAACACGGTCGCCGCTCCGGTGAACGCGCCGCTGACGCCGAACGGGAAGAAGGGGTGGTAGTTCGCCGAGCTGATGTGGAAGACGCCGACACCGATCACCAGCAGCACCACCAGCACCTTGAGCACCTTGAGCACCACCACGATCGTCTCGAAGCGGGCCGCGCTGCGGATGCCCTGGTTGAGCAGACAGGCGATGAGGAGACAGAGCACGGCGGCGAACAGGTCGGCCCGGTGGCCGGACCCGGTGCCCGGCGCGCCGAGCATCCAGTGCGGCAGGTTCGCGCCCATCTCCTCGACCAGGAAGCCGAAGTACCCGGAGATGCCGATCGCGACCACCGCCACGATCGCCGTGTACTCCAGCAGCAGGTCCCAGCCGATGAACCAGCCCGCGAACTCGCCGAGCACCGCATAGCCGTACGTGTACGCCGACCCCGCCTTCGGGATCAGCCCGGCGAACTCGGCGTACGACAGCGCGGCGCAGGCGCTCGCCAGGCCGGCGATGAGGAAGGAGACCGGCACGGCGGGGCCCGCCGTCTCGTTGGCCACCGTGCCGGCGAGGGTGCTGTGCTTATCTGGGGGACACCCCCAGACCCCCGGTACCCGCGCCGATGATGCCGCCCACGCCGATTGCGGTCAGCTGCCACAGCCCCAGCGGCCTGTCCAGCTGAGGCCCCTCGCTGACCTCGGTCTCCTCGAAGTGTTCGATGGGTTTGCGACGGAGAATTCATTCACCCATGCGGAGCCTGGCCATGTGCCTCACCTCTTCGCTGATCGCGAACGGCTGACGGCCGATCATGATGGCTCAGGGGCGTCAAGGACGGAAGACGCCACGCACGGTCTCGGCCCAGCCCGGCATCCAGGTACGGGCGGCGGTGCGCGGCGGGCGGGCGTCGGCGAGATGGGTGCGCAGGGCGGTGAGCGCCGGGTGCGGATTGGCGGCGGCCCACAGCAAAGAGTGCGGGTAGACGGGGGTCGGGTCGACCAGCGGGATCCGGCGCAGACCGTGGCCCTCCGGCCAGACCAGCCGGGTCTGCTCGCTGACCAGGGTCGCCAGGGTGTCGGAGCCCGCGAGCGCGTCCTGCAACGCCCCGGAGAAGTTGGGGCCGGAGGAGTCGATGGCGAGCCCGAACTCGGCGGCGAGCGAGGCGTAGTACGCGGCCCACTCGGTGCCGTCCACGATTCCGGGGATCCAGATCCGGTGCCCGGCCAGCTCCCCGGGCGTGACC
Source organism: Streptomyces sp. GbtcB6 (assembly GCF_019091475.1). NCBI lineage: Bacteria > Bacillati > Actinomycetota > Actinomycetes > Kitasatosporales > Streptomycetaceae > Streptomyces > Streptomyces sp. GbtcB6. The sequence goes on from NZ_JAGXJL010000023.1 coordinate 58,565, forward strand.
GAGGCCCGGCCGGCCAGGACGTGCCCCGGGCCGGTGAGCAGCTGGACCGGCTCGTCGTACACCCGGGCGGCCTCGACGCCCCTGGGCAGCGGCCGGCCCGGCATGGCGACGGCCCGGAAGGACGCGTCGACCGCACCGGAGCGCAGCGCGGTCAGCGCCGAGTCCACGTCGAAGAGCGTGACGACGTCCAGCGGGAGGTCCGGATGCGCCTCGTGGAAGCCGCGCAGCAGCGCCGCCGGGGCGAGCCGGGCGCCGACCACGTCGACCCGCAGGGGGCGCCGGCCCCGCCGTACGGAGGCGGCCGCCCGTTCCTCGGCCAGCAGCAGCTCGCGGGCGTACGGCAGGAAGGCCTGGCCGTCGGCGGTCGGCTCGGCACCTCGGGCGGTCCGGGTGAACAGCCGCACCCCCAGTTCCTTCTCCAGTGCGGCGATCCGCTTGGACACGGCCTGCTGGGTGACCGCCAGCACGGCCGCGGCCTCCTGGAACTGCCCGCAGTCGGCCACGGTGACGAAGGTGCGCACGGCGGTGAGGTCCACGTCCACACCGTACAACCGGCGGTTGTGGCAGCGGGCCCGGGGGTTGTTTGATTCGGCGGCCACCTGCACGTTTTCATGTCCCGGGTCAACGGGAGGTTGTGCATGGGGCGGCGGTTCGGGTGGCTGTGGGCCGCGTACTCGGTGAGTGCGCTCGGCACCTATCTCGCCTTCGACGCGTTCTCGGTGATCGCCGTCATCGCGCTGCACGCGGGGTCCGCCGAGGTGGCGCTGCTCGCCGCGACCGGGCCCGCCGTGGGTGCGGTGGCGGCGGTGCCGCTCGGGCCGTGGGTGGAGTTCCGGCACAAGCGGCCGGTGATGATGGCGATGGACCTGGTCAGGTTCGCCGCGCTGCTCACGGTCCCGGCCGCCTACGTGCTCGGCGCCCTGGGCGTCGGCCAGCTGCTGCTGGTCTCGGTGGTCGTCGCGGCCGCCGACATCACCTTCGGCGCGGCCTCCGGCGCCTTCCTGAAGTCCCTCGTCCCGGCCGACCGGCTGCTCACCGCGAACGCCCGCTTCGAGTCCACCAACTGGACCGCGCTGGTCCTCGGCCCGCCCCTCGGCGGCGCCGCGATCGGCCTGTTCGGCCCGGTGACGACCGTCGCGGCGAACGCGGTCAGCTTCCTGCTGTCGGCCCTGGGCATCCGGGCCGTCGGCGGCGGCGAACCCCGCCCCGCACCCAGGGCGGCGCACCGCCTGCGCGCCGGCGACCTGCTCGACGGCTGGCGGTACATCCTCGCCAGCCCGGCCCTGCGGCCCCTCTTCTTCAACAGCCTCGCGGGCAACGCCCTGATCATGGTCGCCGCACCCCCGCTGGCCGTCCTCATGCTCGGCCCGCTCGGCTTCGCCCCCTGGCAGTACGGCCTCGCCTTCGCCGTGCCCTGCCTGGGCGGCCTCCTCGGCGCCCGGCTGGCCCGGCCGCTGGTCGCCCGGTACGGGCAGTGGCGGGTGCTGCGCGCCGCGAGCGCCCTGCGTGCCGTCTGGCCCCTCGGGCTGGCCTTCGTCGGGCCCGGGCTGCCCGGACTGCTGCTGGTGATGGTCCTGGAGCTCGGCGTGATCACCTGCTCGGCCGTCTACAGCCCGGTGTACGCCACCCGCCGCCTGGAGCACACCCCGGACGACCGGGTCGCCCGCACCCTGTCCGCCTGGTCCATCACCGGCAAGGCCACGACGGCCGCCATGACCGCCCTGTGGGGCCTGCTGGCGAGCCTCACCGGCCCGCGCACCGCGATCGCCCTCGCCGGGATCCTGCTCCTGGCGACCCCGCTGCTGCTCCTGCGGGAAACCGCTACGGAACGACCGTCACCGGCCACCGTCCCGCCTTCACCAGACGGATCGCGACCGAGCCGATGAACCGGTGGCCGGCCTGCTCGGAGGCGCCCACCACGACCGCGTCGGCCTTCAGCTCGTCGGCCGCCTTCACCAGTCCGTTGTAGGCGTCGCCGCGGAAGGTGTGGAACTCCCAGCGCACCTCGAATATCCCCTTGAGCCGCTCGGCCGCGTCCCGGATCTGCGCGACCAGGTCCTCCGCGATCTCGTCGGTGGTCTCCGCCACCGGTGCCCCGAGCGCCGCCCCGGCTGCCAGGACCGGCTGGACGTACACGACGGCCAGCAGCGCGTGCTGCCGCCGGGCCAGACCGCCCGCGTAGGACGCCGCGCGCCACGAGGAGTCCGAGCCGTCCACACCGACCACGATGACCTTGGGGCCGTCCGTGCCCCGCTCGAACTGGTGTTGTTCCGCCACGATCCGAGGCTATCGGAATTCGCAGGTCCGGTGGGTGTCAGGGGCCCCGCCGGTCCCGGCCGCGCGCCGTAGGGTGCGGGTCGGTGGGGGCTGGTCGCGCAGTTCCCCGCGCCCCTAAGGGGCGCCAGGTGTACGCCCCTGAAAGGGGCGCGGGGAACTGCGCGAGCAACCACCCACAGCCCGCACCCGTACGCCGGGCGAGCTGGGTCCGGCCGGGCCCGGGCCGCTCGACGGGCGGGCCGGGCGGGCCCTTCCTACAGTCGGAAACATGAGTGCCGCCGTGGAGCCCGCCACGGGCAGGGAGCGGGCGGGCCCGATACGCCCGCCCGGCGACGGGCGGCTGACCTGGGTGCCGGAGGCCTTCGGGACCTTCTTCGGCACCCTCGCCCTGCTGTGCGCCCTGCTCTCCTTCGTCGCCCCGCTGCGCGTGCTCCTCCACCCGGTCGTGCACTTCATCGACGCCGTCGTGGTGCCCGTCAGCCCCAACCTGGCCTACGCGGTCTTCCTGTTCCTGCTCGCCGGCGCCACCGCCGCCCGCAAGAAGGTCGCCTGGTGGCTGGTGGTGCTCTACCTCGGCCTGCTGGTGCTGGCCGACGTCCTGACCGTCGCCTTCGGCTTCGGCTGGTACCCGTTCAGCTCACTGGTGGTCTGCGGACTCGCCCTGGCCCTGCTGATCGTGGCCCGCCGGGAGTTCTACGCCGCCTCCCGAAGGGCCGCCGTCCGCCGGGCCCTCGGCGTCCTGCTGATCGGCCTGCTCGTGGCGATCCTGGCCGGCTGGGGCCTGGTCTCGCTCTTCCCCGGCTCGCTCCCGCACGGCCAGCACCTGGCCTGGGCGGCCGACCGGGTCTGCGGCGGCCTGGTCTCCGTCCGCAGCTACGGCGGCCGCCCGCCCCGCTTCGTCGCCTTCCTGCTCGGCCTCTTCGGCGCCCTCGCCCTGCTCAACGCCGCCGCCACCCTGTTCCGGTCACAGCGCCTGGAAGCCGCCCTGCACGGCGACGAGGAGACCCGCATCCGCGCCCTCCTCAAGGCCTACGGCGACCGGGACTCCCTCGGCTACTTCGCCACCCGCCGCGACAAGGCCGTCGTCTTCTCGCCCAGCGGCAAGGCCGCCGTCACCTACCGGGTCGAGGCCGGCGTCTGCCTGGCCAGCGGCGACCCCGTCGGCGATCCCGAGGCCTGGCCGCACGCCATCGCCGCCTGGCTGGACGTGGCCCGCCGGCACGCCTGGGCGCCCGCCGTGATGGGCGCCTCCGAGGACGGCGCCAGAGCCTACGTCCGCGCCGGGCTCGGCGCCCTCCAGCTCGGCGACGAGGCGATCCTGCACGTCGCCGGCTTCGACCTGGGCGGCCGCGAGATGCGGGTCACCCGGCAGGCCGTCAACCGCGTCCGGCGCACCGGCGCCAGCTGCCGCATCCACCGCCACGCCACCCTCACCGAGACGGAGATGGAGGAGGTCGTCGACAGGGCCGACGCCTGGCGCGACACCGAGACCGAACGCGGCTTCTCCATGGCCCTGGACCGGCTCGGCGACCCCGCCGACGGCGACTGCCTGCTCGTCGAGGCCATGGCCGAGGACGGCAGACTGCTCGCCCTGCTCTCCTTCGTGCCCTGGGGCGCCGACGGTGTCTCCCTCGACCTGATGCGCCGGGACCGCACCGCCCCCAACGGGGTCATGGAGTTCATGGTCGCCGACCTGTGCGCGGCCGCCCCCAAACTGGGCGTGCGCCGCATCTCGCTGAACTTCGCCGTCTTCCGCTCGGTCTTCGAGGAGGGCGCCCGCATCGGCGCCGGACCGGTGCTGCGGCTGTGGCGCGGGCTGCTGCTGTTCTTCTCCCGCTGGTGGCAGCTGGAGGCCCTGTACCGCTCCAACGCCAAGTACCGCCCCGAGTGGTACCCGCGCTTCCTCTGCTACGGCGACGCAGGCTCCCTCGCCAGGATCGGCCTCGCCTCCGGAATCGCCGAGGGCTTCGTCTCCGTACCGTCCCTGCGCACACTCTGGGGAAAGGGGCACCCGCGGACCGGACCACGGCCCGTCGAGGCGCCGCCGTCCGCGCCGCTGCCCGGTGTCGACGGAGGGGACGAGACCGGGCCCGGCGCACCGGACGCCGGCCTGCCGGACCAGTTCCGGGTCCGGCGCCGCAAGCTGGACCGGCTGCGGGCGGCGGGCGTCGACCCCTACCCGGTGGCCGCCGGTGCACCGCCCGGCGCCCTCGCCGACGTGCGCGACGGCGAGACGGCCACCGTCGCCGGGCGGATCATGCTGGTCCGCGACTTCGGCGGCATCGTCTTCGTGACGCTGCGCGACTGGTCCGGCGACCGCCAACTCGCCCTCACCCGCGACGGCTCGGGACCCGCCCTCGACCGGTTCACCGCCGACACCGACATCGGCGACCAGATCACCGCCACCGGCCGGGCGGGCGTCAGCGGCACGGGCGAACCGACCCTCTTCGTCACCGACTGGCAGCTCACCGCCAAGTGCCTGCGCCCGCTGCCCGACAAGTACCGCGGCCTCGTCGACCCCGAGGCCAGGGTCCGCCGCCGCTACCTCGACCTCGCCACCAGCACCGCCGCCCGCGCCGTGGTCCGCACCCGCTCCACCGCCGTACAGGCGCTGCGCCAGGGCCTCCTGGACCGTGGCTACCTGGAGGTCGAGACCCCGATGCTCCAGCAGATCCACGGCGGCGCCAACGCCCGCCCCTTCACCACCCACATCAACGCCTACGACCTCGATCTCTACCTGCGCATCGCCCCCGAGCTCTACCTGAAGCGGCTCTGCGTCGGCGGTCTGGAGAAGGTCTTCGAACTCGGCCGGACCTTCCGCAACGAGGGCGTCTCGCACAAGCACAACCCCGAGTTCACGATGCTGGAGGCCTACCAGACGTACGCCGACTACGACGTGATGCTCGACCTCGCCCGCGAACTGATCCAGGGCGCCGCCACCGCCGCCCTCGGCGCGCCGGTGGCCCGCAGGGACGGCCGGGAGTACGACATCTCCGGCACCTGGCCGGTCAAGACCGTCCACGGGGCGATCTCCGAGGTGCTGGGGGAGGAGATCGGCCCCGGCACCGAACTGCTGCGGCTGCACCGGCACTGCGACCGCGTCGGGGTGCCGTACACCGCCGACGACGGGCCCGGCGACGTGGTGTTGGAGATGTACGAGCGCCTTGTGGAGGAGCGCACCCAGCGGCCCACCTTCTACAAGGACTTCCCGACCGACGTCTCCCCGCTCACCCGGCAGCACCGCTCCGACCCGCGGCTCGCCGAACGCTGGGACCTGGTCGCCTTCGGCACCGAACTCGGCACCGCCTACTCCGAACTGACCGACCCCCTCGAACAGCGCCGCCGGCTCACCGCCCAGTCGCTGCTCGCCGCCGGCGGCGACCCCGAGGCGATGGAACTGGACGAGGACTTCCTCGACGCCCTCGAATACGCGATGCCGCCCACCGGCGGTCTCGGTATCGGCGTCGACCGGCTGGTCATGTTCCTCACCGGCCTGACCATCCGCGAGACGCTCCCCTTCCCGCTGGTCCGCCACCATTGATGTTTTTTGATCTTTTCTTACCGAAACCTCTCGCTGCTGGTCCGTGCGGGTGCTTTCCCGCCGCCGCACCGGTGTCGAAGTGGTGCGCCGGAGCCCCGCCGGGCGACTGATGACTCATGGAGAAGGATCAGTTGTTCACCCGACGCCGGCTGCTGCTCGCCGGCGGCGCCGCTCTGGGAGCCGCGGGTACCGCGGGAGTCGTGCTGGCGAGCAGCGCCGAGGAAGGGGCCGGCGGAGTCGCCCCGGCCGCGGGGGCGCAGGCCCGCCCGGCGCTCAAGTCCTCCGCCTTCCGGCTCCAGCCGCTCACCGGATACGGCCCGCCGCCCACCGGGCCGGGCAAGCTCAAGGTCCGCAAGGAGCCCATCACGGAGATCTCCGGCAGCGGCAGACGCATGATGCTCACCTTCGACGACGGCCCCAACCCGAACTACACCCCGCACATCCTGGACACTCTCGCCAAGTACGACGTACGGGCGATGTTCTTCCTGTGCGGGGAGTGCATCGTCGTGAACCGGGAACTGGTCGCGCGGATGGCCGAGGAGGGTCATGTGGTGGGCAACCACACCTGGACGCATCCGCTGCTGACCACCCTCGACCGCAGTGAGATCCGCGACGAGATGACGAGCACCAGCGACGTCATCGAGGACACCTACGGCGAACGCCCGCAGTGGTTCCGCGCGCCCTACGGCGCCTGGAACCGCGCGGCCTTCCAGCTCGGCGCCGAGATGGGCATGGAGCCGATGGCCTGGACCGTGGACAGCACCGACTGGACCGTCCCGGGCACCCGCACCATCGTCGACACGATCGAGAACGGCGCCGCCCCCGGTGTCGTGGTCCTCTCCCACGACGCCGGGGGCGACCGCTCGCAGAGCGTCCAGGCCCTGCGCGAGTATCTGCCCTATCTGCTGGACAACGGCTACCACCTGACCGTGCCGCGCCGCCGTATGTGAACGGGCCAGCGCCCGCCCGGTGGTGGCCTCAGCGGGCCTCGACCAGGCGGGCGAAGACCACGACGTTCCCGTCGTAGCCGTTCTGCTTCGAGAAACCGCCGCCGCAGGTGATGACCCGCAACTCCGGTGTGCCCTTGGAACCGTAGACCCGGTCGCCCGGGAAACCGGCCTTCGCGAAGACCTCGATTCCGTAGATCTCGAACACGGCCGTCCTGCCGTCCTGGCGGTCGACCTCGATCCGGTTTCCCTTCTTCAGGGAACCGAGTCCGTAGAAGACCGCCGGGCCCTTCGTGTTGTCGACATGGCCCACGACGACGGATGTGCCGTTCTCCCCGGGCGAGACACCCCCGGTGAACCACCCGGCCAGATTCGGGTCCTCCGGCGGCGGTGCCGCGATCCAGCCGTCCGTGTCCAGACCCACCGGCATCACCGGTGCGTCGACCCGGATCGCCGGGATCCTGATCCGGTCGGCCGTGGCGAACGGCAGCGGGGCGGGCGCCGTGGCGAAGGTGCCCGGGACCGTGGTACGGCTGTCCGGGGCGGCGGCCGAGGCCGGCTGCGGGGGACCGACGTCGAACTCTCCCGAACCGTTCCGAATGAGTGCCAGACCGGTCAGCAGAACGAGCGCTATCACGCCCCAGGGGGCACGCTTCCTCCGCCGCTCCTCCTCTTCGGCCAGCTCGGAAAGTTCGGACGCAGACATTCGCCATCCCCTCTCGACGCGGCCGCCTTCAGGTCCGTATTGCGCATGGGAAAAAGCTAAGTCCCCCACGCGTGTGCGGCGACGGGGCGACGGGCGAACGGGTGGCCCGCGGGTATTCCGGTGAGCCATCCGAGTTGCCGTTCCCAGGATTTTTCTGACGGTCCGTGACCTGCGGCAATATCCGATTGTGCGCTTTTCTCTCGGCGTGTCTCCTCACCAGGACGGACCATTCTCGAAATGCGGGCGTGTTCAGGGCGTCTGAGGGTCTTGTCGGGAGGTGCTTTCTCGCCGATCCACCGGGGACCGTTCCCGGGGCGCCTTCCGCGGAGGAAGAGATGCGAAACTCACGTGCGCTGGCGGCCGCGTGCACAGTGGTCGCCGTTCTCGGGGCCGCCGCCCCCATCGCCGTCGCGGACGGCATGGGCAACGGCGGCGGCCCTGCCAACACCCAGGCCCCGGTCGTCGGTGGGACGGGCGTCGCCCCTGGGACCGGAGTGGGCGGGGTGGGCGGAGTGGGCGGGGTGGGCGTCGCCCCCGGGACCGGAGTGGGCGGGGTCGGAGTCGCCCCCGGGGTGGGTGGGGTCGGAGTCGCTCCCGGCGTCGCGGCGGTCCCCGGAGTAGTGGTCCCCGGACTCGGGGTGGGCGGGTTCGGTGACGGGCGTTTCAACGGCGGCTTCGGCGGACGGGGCAACGAGGGCTTCGGCGGACGGGGCAACGAGGGCTTCGGCGGTCGGGGCGGCGAGGGCTTCGGCGGGCGGGGCGGCGAGGGATTCGACGACTTCGGCGGCCGGGGTGACGGGCGCTTCGACAACTTCGACGGCCGGGGCGACGGCGCGCGCGACATCGTCGCCCAGCCCCGGTCGATCGCCACCGGCCAGCGGCTCACCGTCACCGTCAACAACTGCCGCAACGGCGTCATGACCTCCCGTGCCTTCCGCACGGCACCGCTGTTCCCGTTCGGCGGCGACATGGCGCGCGGTGTCGCCACCATCGAACGGAATGCCAGCCCGGGCCCCTATGACCTGACCGTCCGCTGCGACGGGCGCACGCTGCTCCGGCCGGCCGCGTTCTTCGTGCTCGGCGGGGTGCGCGGCGGACTCGGCGGCAGCATCTCCACCGGGGCCACCCCGACCGACATGGCGATCGGCGGCGGCATGGTGGGTGCTGCCGTGCTCGCCGGCTGCGGGTTCTGGGTGCGCCGCCGGAGCGAGAAGCGGATCTGACCCGGCGGGCCTGTGCCCCGGTCCCTCGGCGGACCGGGGCACAGGCCCGCCCGGCCACATCGTGGTCAGGCGCCGTCCTCGCCGGCGCGCCTGCGCGAGAGCCGGTACGCCGTACCGACCGAGCCCACGACGAGCGCCGCGCCGAGGCCGATCTCCCTGACGTCGAACCCGCCGATGCTGCCGCCCTCACCGGCCTGGACACCCCGCCCGGGCGGAATGGGCTGCGGGTTGAGCGACTCGCCGCTGCCGGAACCATCGTCCGTGCGCCCGTCGGTACCGGCGTCGGTGCGGCTGTCCGTGGGGGTCTCGGTGCGACCGGCGCTGTGCTCGCCCGTGCCGCTGTCGGTGCGCCCGTCGGTACGTCCGCCGTCGTTCCCGCCGCTCTGGTCGTCGGCGTGCCCGTTTCCGTCTGTGTCGCCGTGTCCGGCCGACGCGCCGCTCGCGATGGCCAGTTCCGTCGTCGCGCTGGACCCGTCGCAGTTGAACGTCACCCGGTACGACGCCTGCGACTTCGCGTCCCGGTCGACCGTGGCCGTCACCGAGTCCCGCTCCGACGGGATGCGGACCGTGTCGAACACACCCGAAGTGACCGTCGCGGCGCCCCGGCAGCCGCTGCCGCGGTCCAGGTGCAGACTCACCCGGCCGCCCGCCGTCACGGTGGTGGGCGTCACCCGGAAGCCGAAGGGCGTGCCGTCCCGGCCCCCGTCGCCGCTGTCGCTCGCGAGGATGGCCGGAGCGGAGAGGGCGAGAGCACCGACACCCAGCAGTGCGGCCGAAGCAACGCGTATCGCGTGCATGGTGGTTCCTCCGGTCCCCGAGGAGCAGCATGCGGACCTGTTCCGCCAGTGCCGGGAATGCGCCTCGATGATCGGAACGCTAGAAACATCCGCACACGCGCGCGAACGCAGTAGTGCGAACGGGGGAGATGTCTGGGCCGTCCGGGGGACGCCGGCGGCGTGGCGCCGTGTCCCCCGGGGCACTTCCCGGACCTCGCTACCCCTTGATGTGCGGGAAGAGGTTCAGGAACGGCTGTGCCGTCGCCGTGATGCCGCGGCTGTACGGTTCGTCGAAGTCCCAGATCAGGAACAGCATGAAGGTGATGGTCGCGGAGAACAGACCGGCGAGGATCAGCTCGCGACGGGTGCGCCTGATCTGCAGCGCGAAGACCATGCCGATGGTGATCGCCGCTCCGGCCAGCAGCCCGATCCACACCACGTTCGGCATGGTCGCCCCGGTCGCGTCGGCCCGGGCGCTGCGCGCCTGGTCGAGAGCGGCCACCTGGTCCACCAGCGGCTGGTAGGCCTGCGCCTGGAAGTCGGTCTTCGGCTCGTAGTCGGTGACGTCCTGACGGATCTGCGCGAGCAGATCGGCACTGCGCTGGGAGAGCCGGCCGTGGTCGGCCATCTCCTTCCACTCCCTGTCGACGACCTGGGCGGCATAGGCGTCGACGTCCGCCCGGATCCGGTCACGCGTGTCGGGCGGATACACCCGCACCCGTTCGTAGATCTCGTGCAGCGCCTGCGCCTCCGCCTGTACATGGTCCTGGGCGGCGCTGCGGGCCTCCCACACCCCGGCCACCGCCAGACCGAGGACGATGGCGTAGATGACGCCGATCCACATCGTCATGTACTCGATGACGTCCGGCGTCTCGGAGGGATCCTCGTCCTCCGCCGCCCTCTTGTCGCGAACGAGGGTGATGATCACGACCACGGCGACGGCCGCGAGCATCGCGAGGACGAGAACAAGCCAATCCGGCAACGGAAGCCTCCAGGAATCAGTGGGCCGGCCGTCAGCGCGCGCGGAACGCGGCGACGGCGATGATCGCGGGTACGGCGATGAGCAGGACGTAGGTGACCGGGGAGGTGCGGTTCGGGGCCGCCGCGCCGGTCGACTGGACGTGGTACGGCGGGTAGGTCACCGGGGTCGGCGAGGGCCGCGGGGTGGGCTTCGGCGACGGGGTGGGGGTCGGCGTCGGCTTGGGCCGGGGCCGGGGAGCCGGTGGCGGGGTGGGCGTGGGTGTGGGTTTCGCGGCCGGCGCCGGCCGGGGTGGCGGCGGTGGTGCCGGGCGCGGGGGCGGCGGGGTGGGGCGCCGCGGCTTCGGCGTCGGGGTGGGTTTGGGGGTGGGCTTCGGTGTCGGTGTCGGTGTCGGGGTTGGAGTGGGCGTGGGCGTGGGGCAGGGCGGCGGGGTGGGCGCCGGACACGGCGGGGGAGTGGGCCAGGAGCCCCCGGCGACGGCCACCGCGTGAATGCCGTCGGGGCCCGTCGAGGCGGAGGCGCAGGCGTCGGCCGACGCCGTACCGACCGGACAGCCCACCAGGGTCCACGTCAGCGTCAGCAGGGCCAACACCCTTGGGACGGGCGCGAGTCTGGTCGCTTCGGGTGCATGCACGACGGAGATCATGGGGTGTCGGGCGCCGTCGCACGCCGGAGTACCGGGTGATTGGCCCGAACGGGGGACATGTGGCGTAAACCGGTTTGAATCATGCCGTCCCGTAGATGGCTCGAAGCGTACGCCCGTGCGGGATGCGGTCCGTGGCCACAGTGTGCCGAAAGAAATTTGTGCGCCCGTTGAACACTTCGGCCCCCGGCATCCGTACCTGGTGTCGTGCGGCGGCGCAGAGGCGCTGCAATAACCAGGCGATTAATGGGAGTTGACGATGAAGACCTCGTGGAGGAGCGCCTCGCTGGTGGCCACGGCCGCGGGGGTGATGGTGTTCGCGACGGCGTGCGGTCAGGACAACACGACCACTCCGTCCTCGGCGGCCCAGAACGTCGGTGCCACGGCCCCGGCCGGCATCGGCAGCATCACCAACCCCTCTGCCTCCACCGGCGCGGGCAACGGCTACGGCGCCGACGGCAGCCAGGCCTCCAGCTCCCCGGCCGCGGTCGCGCCCGCCGGCAAGCTGACCGTGGCCAGCAACCCCGACCTGGGCAAGGTGCTGACCGACGGCAGCGGCCTCACCCTCTACCGTTTCGATGCCGACACCGCCAATCCCCCCAAGTCGAACTGCGACGGCGACTGCGCCACCACCTGGCCGCCGGTCCCCGCCAACGACGCCACGGCCGGTGCGGGCATCGACAAGTCGCTGCTCGGCGAGGTCACCCGCACGGACGGCACCAAGCAGCTGACCGTCGCCGGCTGGCCGGTGTACCGCTACGCCAAGGACGTCAACGCCGGTGACGTCAACGGCCAGGGCGTGGGCGGCAAGTGGTTCGCGGCGGCTCCCGACGGCAAGAAGGCCACGCTGGCCTCGCTGCCCGGTCTGTCGGTGCGCAAGGACGCCAAGCTCGGCGACATCATCGTCGACAAGAACGGCATGACGGTCTACCGCTTCATCAAGGACAAGGCGTGGCCCAAGGTCGTCTCCAACTGCACCGGTGACTGCCTGGTGAAGTGGCCGGCCGTCGGGGAGGTCGCCTCCAGTGACACCAAGGGCATCGTGAAGAAGGGCCTGATGGGCTTCACCCGGCCCGACAACGGCCAGAAGCAGCAGACGGTCAACTGCTGGCCGATCTACACCTTCTCCGGGGACGCGAAGGCCGGGGACACCAACGGCCAGGGCGTCGGCGGTACTTGGTACGCCGTCTCGCCCGAAGGAAAGCTGGTCGGCGCGCCGAGCTAGTAGGGATCACCTCCCCAGGGCCGCACGCCGACACAACGGCGCACGACCGCCCGCCCCCTCCACACCGCACGGAGGGGGCGGGCTTCTTGGCGTCCCAGAGGGTTCTTTCCGAAGCGTCCCGATGCAACGCGCCCGCACCCGACGGAATGCCCGAACACCCCCAAAGCAACACCCCGAATTCCCAGGCCATGACCGGGAACGGACGGTCAATTTCCGTTTCGGCTCGCCCTGTTCGCAGACGATCAGTAGCCTCTGCTCGAACACCGGATCGCCTCAGCCTTGGAGAGATACATGGAGCGTCCCGCCTGGGCCCCACGAAGCATCGACATCTCGGTGCCGAGCGTTTCGCGTATCTACGACTACTACCTGGGCGGTTCGCACAATTTCGAGGTCGACCGGGAAGCGGCCCGCAAGGCGATGACGCACCTGCCCGGCCTGCCGAAGATCATGCAGGCCAACCGGGCCTTCATGCGCCGCGCGGTGCGCCACGCGGTGGGCACCGGCATCGACCAGTTCCTGGACATCGGTTCCGGCATCCCCACCTTCGGCAACGTCCACGAGGTCGCGCAGGCGGCGCACCCCGGCGCCCGCGTGGTGTACGTCGACCACGACCCGGTGGCCGTGGCGCACAGCAACGCCGTCCTGGAGGGCAACGAGGACGCGGACGTCGTGGCGGCCGATCTCCGCAAGCCCCAGGAGATCCTGTCGAGCCCTCAGGTGGAGCGCCTCATCGACCTGAATCGGCCAGTGGCGTTGCTTCTCGTTGCCATACTGCACTTCGTGGAAGACGCGGACGACCCGTACGGGGCAGTGGCACAGCTGCGCGACGCACTCGCGCCCGGCAGCCTGCTTGTTCTCACGCATGCCTCGTACGAGGGAATCCCGTTGCCGGCGGAGCGGGCCGAGGGCGCGGTGGACGTATACAAGGACATTCGCAACCCGCTGATCATGCGCTCGCGCGACGAGATCGCGCGGTTCTTCGAGGGGTACGACATGGTGGAACCCGGACTGGTGCCGATGCCTCGCTGGCGGCCGGAGTCGGCGCCGGAGGACGAGGATCCGTATGCCTTCTCCGGATTCGCCGGCGTGGGGATCGCGGCGTGACCGCGGAGCCGGGCGGCCCGGAGGACAGACTGCGCAGGTTCGCGACGATCTGGAGCCGGGCGGTGTTCCCGGTCACCTCGACGTCCCTGACCCGCCCGGAGTTCGAGGAGCAGCTGCTGCCGCTGGCCCGCCGGCTGAGCGAGATCCTGCTGGCGCACGGCTTCGACGCCGACGAGACCCGGCAGGTGGGCGCCGCGCTCATCGACGCGCACTGCACCGACCCCGAGGCGCTGACCCGCACCCTCGACTGCGTCGACGCGTACCTGGTCCTGTACTGCGGCGAGGACGGCCCCCAGGAAGAGCTGCGGATGCGGTCCTCACGGATCCAGCACGCGATGGCCGCCGGGTTCGCCCAGGCGCTGCGCGAGCGCACGCTGGCCGAGCAGGAGGCCATCGCCCAGGCCGCGTTGCGCGCCCAGGGCGTGGTCGCACAGGCGCTGCACGCCAGCGAGGCCCGCTTCCGCGCTGTCTTCGAGGGCGCGGCGATAGGAATCGGCATCGCCGACCTGGAAGGCAACGTCCTCCAGGTCAACGGCGCGCTGCTGCGCATGTTCGGCGGCTCCGAGCAGACCCTGCGCGGCCGCAACGTCATGGAGTGGACGCATCCCGAGGACGCGCCGCAGACCTGGCGGCTCTACGAGGAGCTGGTGCGCGGCGAACGCGAGCACTACCACGTGGAGAAGGCCTTCAACCGCTCCGACGGGACGGTCCTGTGGACCAACCTGACCGTCTCCCTGCTCCGGGACGCGGACGGCGACCCGCAGTACCAGCTGGCTCTCATGGAGGACACCACCGAGCGCCGCCTGCTCAACCTCCGGCTGCGCTACGAGGCCACCCACGACGCGCTCACCGGCCTGCCCAACCGCACGCTGTTCTTCGAGCGCCTGGAGAAGGCCCTGTCGGCCGGCGAGGGCCAGCGGTTCGGGCTGTGCTACCTCGACCTGGACGGCTTCAAGACCGTCAACGACAGCCTCGGCCACTCGGCCGGCGACCGGCTGCTCGTCGAGGTCGCCGACCGGCTGCAGTCCTGCGCGACCGCGCCCGGCGAGATGGTCGCCCGGCTCGGCGGCGACGAGTTCGTGGCGCTGACCACCGGCCCGGCCACCCAGCGCGAGGTCGACGACCTGGCCGACCGCATCATGAACGCCCTGGTCACCCCGATCAGCATCGACGGCCGCGACCTCATGGTCCGCGGCTCCATCGGCATCGTCGAGGGCCCGGCGGGCGAGCGCACCCCGGCCGAGGTGCTGCGCAGCGCCGACATCACGATGTACCGGGCCAAGTCGGCGGGCGGCAACCGCTCCGAACTGGCCGACCCGGAGGCGGACGCCCGCGCGATCACCCGCCACGGCCTGACCACGGCGCTGCCCGCCGCGCTGGACCGGAACGAGTTCTTCATCGAGTACCAGCCGCTGGTCCATCTCGGCGACGGCAGCGTCCGCGGCGCCGAGGCCCTGGTCCGCTGGCTGCACCCGCAGCACGGCGTCCTCGGCCCCGACCGGTTCATCCCGCTCGCCGAACACACGGGTCTCATCGTCCCGTTGGGCCGCTGGGTCCTGGAGGAGTCGATCCGCCAGGCCCGCGAATGGCGAGAACGCTATGGCGAGGACACGGCCGCCGGTCCGCTGCGGATCAACGTCAACCTCTCCCCGTGCCAGCTCAGCCACCCCGGCCTGGTCCAGGACACGGTGGACATCCTGGAGCGGACCGGGGTGGCCCCCGACGCCCTCTGCCTGGAGGTCACCGAGTCGGCGCTCATCGGCGCCGACGACGACCTCCTCAAACCCCTGCGGCGCCTCGCCGAGATGGGCGTGGACATCGCCCTGGACGACTTCGGCACCGGTTACTCGAACCTCGCGAACCTGCGCCGCCTGCCGGTGAGCATCCTCAAGCTGGACCGCTCCTTCACCCAGAGCATGCAGCAGTTCCCGGCGGATCCGGTCGATCTCAAGATCGTGGAGGGCATCGTCACCCTGGCCCACAGCCTGAACCTCGCGGTCACGGTGGAGGGCGTGGAGACGGGTGCCCAGGCGGAACAACTCCGGATACTGGGCTGCGACACGGCCCAGGGCTGGTACTACGCCCGTCCGGGCCCGCCGGAGCGCCTGCACGAGCTGGCACTGGTGGACGCTACGGGCTGACCCGGCGTCCCCTCGGGGGCCCTCAGTCGAGGTGGAAGATCTCCTCGGCGGGGGCCCACCGTTCGTTGTCGGCAGCGGTGTCCAGCGGCTGCTGACAGGGGTCGGTGCGGGCCCACCACTCGCGGGACACCGGGTCGGCGGCGATCTCCGCGGTGTCGGCGGCGTAGTCGCTCCCCGAGTACTCGAGGTAGCTGAACAGCAGCCCGTCCCGCAGGAAGATCGAGTAGTTGCCGATGCGGGCACGCTTGAGGGCCGCCAGCACCCCCGGCCAGGCGGCCGCATGCAGTGCGCGGTACTCGGACTCCTTCTCCGGGCGCAGCCGGATGACGGCGGCGAAGCGCTGCACCTTGCTCACCTCTCTCCTGAGGGACGAACGGCGAAGAATCTGTTTCATCTGTCGAGCAGGACCCTAAGGATCAGATCCTTCCAGCGCAACGGCCCTGAGAGATGTCGCTTACAGGCGGTATCGCCCTGTCTCATCAGGCACTTGAATCCAGTTCTGTTCAACATCTTCCCTGCGCGTAACGCGGATGTCATAGTGACCACCGCCGATGAACCTGATTAATTCGAACGCAGAGGAGGGGGTACACCGTGGCCGATCCGGCAGCGGTCTCCGACGGTCCCTACCGGCCGGGGTACGAACTGGTCGCCGAACAACTGCTGGAGTACATCGCCGAGCAGAACCTGCGGCCGGGCGACCGGCTCCCCACGGAGGCAGGCCTGGCCGAGATCCTGGGGGCGTCCCGCAACGTCACGCGTGAGGCCGTCAAGGTGCTGGCCGCCATCGGCCGGCTGAGCGTGCGCCGGGGTGCCGGCATCTTCGTCGCGGAGGCGTCCGGCGGGCTGGTGGACGACCACCTGTCGCACTTCCGGCCGACGAGCATGGAAGACGTCCTGATGCTGCTGGACTACCGCACGGTGATCGAGTCGGAGACGGCCCGCCGGGCCGCCGGCCTCGCCACCCCCATCGAGGTCCGCACCATCCGCGAGGGCGCGCAGAGTTCCCTGACGGCGGCCCAGCAGAACGACGGGCACGCCTTCGCCCGGGCCGACGAGGCCTTCCACGACGCGGTGGGCGCGGCCTCGCACAACGTGTTCCTGCGGTCGAGCGTCGCCGGCGTACGGCGCCTCGCGTCCCAGTCCGACGTGCTGCTCTTCCACGGCGACGCCCCCGGCTCGCTGGAGGTCGCCGCACGGCAGCATCTCGCCATCGCAGAGGCGGTCGCCGCGGGGGAGGCCGATCTCGCGAGCGAGTTGATGGTGGAGCACATCGCCACCACGCAGAGCCAGTTCGAGCGGAAGATCCGCGACCGGCTGTTCAACCTCGGCGACCGCGCAGCCCCCGGGGCACCCGCGCGGCCGTCGTCGGACAGCGGCCCCGGGGACTCCGGCCTTCCGCCGCAGACATCGGTGTCGTAGGCCGGTCGACGCGGTGCGGCCCGTGGGTGGTTGCTCGCGCAGTTCCCCGCGCCCCTGAAGGGGCGCCAGGTGCACGCCCCTGAAAGGGGCGCGGGGCTGTATCAGTATGCGGCTCCGCCGCGTGGGCGCGACCAGCCCCCACCGGCCCGCACCCGTACGACGAAGGTCCGCACCCCGGGAACCGGTCGGACGACCCGGTTCCGATGCTTCATTCCACCAGGCGATTGGATCTCCGTGTCTCTTCTGTCTGTGCGCAGGGGCAGAGCCGTGCCCCTGCCGAGAACCCTCATAGCCGCCCTGCCCGTCGCCCTGGCGATGGCCCCCCTGGCCGTCGCCCCGGCCCAGGCGGCCCCGAAAGCGTCCGGGCTCACCGTCTACGTCTCCCCGACCGGCAAGGACACCGGCCGGGGCAGCGCCGACCACCCCTTCAAGACCCTGGAACACGCACGGGACTACGTGCGCGACGCCAAGAGCAAGGTCGACGGCGACGTCCATGTCCGGCTGCTGTCCGGCACCTACCGGCTCAGCCGCACCTTCGCCCTCACCGCCCAGGACTCCGGCAGGGACGGGCAGCGGATCGTCTACGAGGCCGCACCCGGCGCACACCCGGTGATCAGCGGCGGCAAGCAGGTCACCGGCTGGACCAAGGCCGACGCCGACGGCAAGGTGTACAAGGCGAAGCTGACCGGCCTCGACACCCGCCAGCTGTATGTGAACGGCGAGTTGAGGACGCGGGCCCGCAGCGGGAAGAACCCCGCCGGCTTCAGCAAGACGTCCACCGGCTACACCTTCACCGACAGCAGCATCAGCAGTTACAAGAACCCCTCGGACCTCGAAGTCGTGAGCTCCTGGGGCTGGAAGCTGATGCGCTGCCCCGTCGAGTCGATCTCCGGCAACACGATGACGATGCAGCAGCCCTGCTGGCACAACGCCAACCTCCAGCAGGGCCAGGAGATCCAGAACCCGACCTGGCTGGAGAACGCGCGCGAGCTGCTGGACAGCCCGGGGGAGTGGTACCTCGACAAGAGTGCCGGCGAGGTCTACTACATGCCCGAGCAGGGCGAGAACATGAAGACCGCGGACGTCACCGTGCCCGTGGTCCAGGACCTGGTCGACCTGAACGGCACCCGTGACCACCCCGTCGCGAACGTGTCCTTCCAGGGCATCACCTTCTCCTACTCCACCTGGCTCGAACCGAGTTCGTCCGACGGGCTCATCGAGGGCCAGGCCGGCTTCCGGATGGTCGGCGACGACAACCCGACCTTCGACTCCACGCGCCTGAACTGGAAGAAGACACCCGGAGCCGTCAACGTCAGCCACGGGCAGGGCGTCGAGTTCACCGGCAACACCTTCACCCACCTCGGCGCCGTCGGCCTGAACCTGAACACCGGCACCCAGCACACCGCGATCACCGGCAACGTCTTCCGCCAGATCGCCGCGACCGGCATCCAGATCGGCGGAGTCACCTGGGGCGACGCCCATCCCGACGACCCCCGTGACATCACGAAGGACACGCTGGTCGATGACAACGTAGTCACCAAGGTCGCCGACCAGTACAACGGCTCGCTGGGCATCCTGGCCGGTTACACCGACTCCACGGTGATTACCCACAACAAGGTCCACGACCTGCCCTACAGCGGCATCTCCGTCGGCTGGGGCTGGGGCCTGACCGACCAGGGCGGCAACTCGGCCTATCCGAACAACGCCGGCGTCCCGGTCTCGGACACCCCGACGATCAGCCGTGACAACGTGGTCAGCGACAACGAGATCAGCGACATCATGCAGTCGCAGGCCGACGGCGGAGCCGTCTACACGCTCAGCAGCGACCCCGGCGGCAAGGTCACCGGCAACTACATCCACGGCATCCCGGCCCCCGCCTACGGCGCCGTCTACCACGACGAGGGCAGCCGGCACTGGGAGAACACCGGCAACGCGTTCTGCGACGTCTCCTTCCAGTGGCTGCTGATGAACCACGCCCAGGACAACGCGGCGACGGGCAACTACACCACCCAGCCCGCCTTCAGCGTCCAGTACCTGAGCCAGAACAACGACGTCAGCGGCAACACCACGGTCGGCTCCTGCGACCAGCTGCCCGCCTCGATCGTGAACAACGCCGGCCTGGAGAAGCCGTACCAGCACCTCGACCCGGGTCCCGCGGTCACCGACCACCAGGCACCCACCGCACCCGGCGACCTGACCTCCGTCACCGACTTCCCGACCGTCGCCGACCTCGGCTGGAGCGCCGCCACGGACGACACCGGGGTCACCGGCTACTCGGTCTTCCGGGACGGCAAGCTGGTCAGCGCCTCCGGCAAGACCTCGGTACGCCTCTCCGGCCTGACGGCGGGTCAGACGTACACCTTCACCGTCACCGCCCGTGACGCGGCCGGCAACGAGTCCGCGCCCAGCCGGTCGCTGAAGGTCACCATGCCCGACGGCGCGGACCTGGCGCTGAAGAAGCCGGTCACCGCCTCCTCCGACTCCGAGGGCAACGTCCCGGCCAAGGCGGTCGACGGCGACCTGTCGACGCGCTGGGCACAGGGCCTCGGGCTGCCCGACCCGTCCTGGATCCAGGTCGACCTCGGCGCGTCGTACGACGTGACCGGCGCGATCACCACCTTCGAGAAGAGCAGCGGCTACAAGTACCGCATCCAGGTGTCGCCCGACGAGGTCCACTGGCAGACGCTCGCGGACCACACCGCCGAGAACACCACCGCGCAGACCGACTACGCCGACACCGGCACCCCGGTCGCCGGCCGCTTCGTACGGCTCACCGTGACCGGCTCCAGCGGAAACGGCGGCAGCATCTACGACTTCCAGGTCTACGGCACCGCCCGCACCCCCGGCACCGACCACACCGCCCCCACGGCACCCGGACAGCCCACCGCCAAGGCGCTGCTGCCCAGCCTGGTGGACGTCAGCTGGCCGGCCGCCACCGACGACACCGGCGTGACCAGTTACGTCGTCTACCAGGACGGCACGCGGATCGGTGTCACCGGCGACACGACCTACCGGGTCGCGGGCCTGAAGCCGGGGACGAAGTACTCCTTCACCGTGGTCGCCCGCGACGCCGAGCTCAACGCCTCCGACCCCAGTGCGGCGGCGGAGGTCACCACCCCGTCCGACGACGACCTGGCCCTGGACAAGACGGCGACCGCGTCCTCCGACTCGGAGGGATACGCTCCGGCGAAGGCGGTCGACGGCGACCTGTCGACGCGCTGGGCGCAGGGCCTCGGCCTGCCCGACCCGTCCTGGCTCCAGGTGGACCTCGGCAAGGACACCAGTGTCTCCGCCGTGGTCACCACCTTCGAGAAGCCGAGCGGCTACAAGTACCGCCTGGAGTACTCCGCCGACGGCGAGAACTGGTCGACCTTCGAGGACCACACCGCGGACAACACCGTCGCGCAGACCAACTACTCCTTCGCCGACGAGCCCGTCACCGCCCGCTACCTGCGGCTGACCGTCACCGGCTCCAGCTGGAACGGCGGCAGCGTCTACGAACTCCAGGCGTACGGGGGCTTCTGAGCCGTCCGCTCCCGGCCGCCGTCGCCATCCCCTTTCCCACAGAAACGAAAGCCAGGATGAAGATCACCCATGTCGAAGTACACCGGATCGACGTTCCGGCGGCCAGCCCGCCCTTCCGCTGGCGGGAGGGTCTGAGCGGCAGCGCTCCGGTCGGCGACGGCGCGGTGCTGCGCATCGGCACGGATGAGGGGGCCGAGGGAGTGGCCCTGTTCGCCCGCCCGGGAGCCTTCACCACCCTCACCGAGCTGGTGGACCGGGTCTTCCGCGAGGAACTGGTCGGGGCCGACCCGTTCCAGCGGGAGTGGCTGTGGCACCGGGTGTGGGAGCTGGACCGTATCCACGAACTCCCGCTCCCCACCCTGGGCCTGATCGACATCGCCCTGTGGGATCTGGCCGGCCGCTACCACGGCCAGCCGGTCTGGCGGCTGCTCGGCGGCTTCCGCGAAGCCATTCCCGCCTACGCGTCGACGTCGACGTTCGCCACCACCGAGGAGTTCCTCGACGTCGCCGACCAGTGCCTGGACCTCGGCTACCGGGGCATCAAACTGCACGCCTGGGGCGACGCCCGCCGCGACGCCGAGCTCTGCCTGGCCCTGCGCGCGCACGTCGGCCCGGACGTGCCCCTGATGTACGACGGCTCGGCCGGCTTCGACCTGCCCGACGCGATCCGCCTCGGGCGGGCCCTCTCCGAGGCGGACTACCTCTGGTACGAGGAGCCGATGCGCGAGTTCAGCGTCTCCGCCTACCAGCAGCTCGCCGCGGCCGTGGACGTCCCGCTGCTGGTCGCCGAGACCTCCGACGGCGTCCACATGAACTCCGCCGACTTCATCCGGGCCGGCGCCGCCACCTTCGGCGTCCGGGCCGGCACCACCCTGCGGGGCGGCATCACCGGCGCCATGCGCACCGCCCACCTCGCCGACGCCTACCGGCTCCGCGCCGAGGTGCACGGTTCGGACATCCCGAACCACCACCTGTGCATGGCCATCTCCAACACCACCTACTACGAGTCCCTGGTGACCGCGACCACGGTCGTGCGCGAACGCCACGTGGACGACCGTGGCCTGGTCCACGCCCCCACGGGACCCGGCATCGCCCTTCCCCTCGACCTCGGCTACGGCAGCGAACTCCTGCCGTTCGTCGAACAGCCGCGCTGACCGGCAAGAACAGAAAGGCAAGACGATGAGGTCTTCCACGTCCATGAGAACTGGGGCCCCGAGACCGGGCCGCCACCGCACCGCACTGCGCACCGCGGCCGCCGCGCTCTCCCTGTCCACCGCGGCGCTCCTGGCCGGCTGCGCCAGCGCCGACACCACCGCCCAGTCCTCCTCCGGCCAGGCGACCTTCAAGCCGGCCACCCAGAAGGACGGCTCGCAGATCACGGTGTGGACGGACTCCACCCGCCTGCCGTCGGTGCAGAAGTACCAGAAGGCACACCCGGACGTGAAGATGGACATCGTCACGTACGACGGCGGGGCCGACGGCTCGACCTACCTCCAGTCCAAGGTGCAGCTCTTCGACCGCACCGGCAGCGGCTGGCCGGACGTGGTGTTCGGCTCGCCCACCGACGTCACCTGGGCCTCGGAGCCCACCAAGCCCGGCGTGCAGCCGTTCGCCGCCCCGCTGGACGACAAGCTCGTCCCGCAGAACACCCTGGACGGCTTCGCCAAGGGCTCCCTGACACCCTGTCAGTTCAACGGCCACACCTACTGCCTGCGCAACGACATCGCCCAGGTCGTCCTCTGGTACAACAAGTCCCTCATGGACAAGTGGGGTTACCAGGTCCCCACCACCTGGGAGCAGTACGAGGCCCTCGGCAAGAAGGTGGCCAAGGAACACCCCGGCTACCTGGTCGGCTCGGTCGGTGACACCAACTCCCACGAGTCGTACTTCTGGTCCGGCCAGTGCCCGGCGTTCGACCTGGTGAAGCCGGACACCCTGCGCACCGACCTGCAGGACCCGGACTGCACCCGCACGGCGAAGCTCCTGGACGGCCTGATCGACGCCAAGGCCGTCACCACCAAGGGCTTCTTCAGCCAGGGCTTCGCCAAGGAGAGCGGCAACAAGGTCCTGATGGCGTACGGCCCGTCCTGGTACGGCCAGTACCTCTTCAAGGCGGCCTTCAACGCCCCGGCCAAGCAGATCGCCGCGGCACCCCCGCTCACCTGGGAGGGGGAGACGAAGGCGGCCACCGGCAACGTCGGCGGCGGGGTCTGGATGGTGTCCTCGCACAGCGCCAACCTCAAGGCCTCCACGGACCTGGTCACCTGGCTGACCACCTCCGACGAGAACCAGGCGTCCGCGCCCACCTACCCCGCCTACACCGAGGCCGCGCAGGCCTGGCTGAAGAACCCCGCCAACAGCGACTACTTCGCCAACGACGTCAGCGAGGCGTTCCAGCAGGCCGCGGACGAGGTGTGGACCGGCTGGTCGAACACCAAGTTCTCCGACGCCACCGCCTGGTCCAGTGTCGTCCTGCCCGCGCTGACCGCCGGAAAGAGCCTGACCGACACGCTGCCGGCCTGGCAGAAGGAGATCAGCAACGAGGCGAAGGCACACGGATACAAGGTGGAGAACCAGTGACCCTGCTGGAGACCGAGCGCGTCGCCGTCTCCCCGCTGCGCCGCGGCACCCAGCCGCGGCGCGGCGGCCGCGGCCGCGCGGGCTACTGGTTCGTCGCCGGCTACGCGCTGCTGCTGCTCGCCTTCGGCATCGTCCCGACCGCGTACTCCTTCTACCTGGCGTTCACCAACGACCAGGGCCGGTTCACCGGCCTGAACCAGTTCGTCAAGGTGGTCCAGGACTACCGCTTCGGGCCGGCTTTCACCCACATGCTGATCTACCTGGTGCTGTGGCTGGTCACTCTCGTCGTCCTGGTCGTCCTGGTCGCGGTGATCCTGCGCAGCCGGGTCCGTCCCGGCACCTCCGCCCTCTTCCGCTTCCTCTACTACATCCCCGGCGCCCTCGCCGGCGTGGCCAGCGTCCTGGTCTGGCTGTTCATGCTGGACCCGGACGTCAGCCCGGTGTCCTGGCTCCTCAAGAGCCTCGGCATGCAGACCTTCGCGGCCGTCCTCGCCCCCGCGAACCTGCCGTGGATCCTCATGCTCATCGCCTTCTGGACCGGCGCCGGAGGCTGGATGGTGGTGATGTACGGGGCGCTCAACAACATCCCCGACGAGGTCATCGAAGCGGCCCGGATGGACGGGGCGGGTCCCTGGCGGACCGCCTGGCACATCCAGATCCCGATGATCCGGCAGTGGATCGTCTACATGACCATCATGGCGTTCGCGACCGGCACCCAGCTGTTCGTCGAGCCCCAGCTGCTCCAGACGGCCAGCCTCGGCCGGGTCAGCCCCACCTGGTCGCCCAACCAGCTCGCCTACGTGTACGCCTTCCAGCAGGGCGACTTCAACGGTGCCGCCGCCATCTCCGTGGTCCTGCTCGCCGTGGGACTCCTGGCCGCGGGCCTGCTGGTCGCCCGCTCGAACCTGTTCAAGTTGGATGAGTCATGACGCAATCAACTCTCTCCCCGGCAGCGCCGATCCGACGCGCCCGGCCGGCACGAGCCCTCTCCTTCCTGATCGTGGCCCTGCTCCTGGCCTTCCTGCTGGTGTTCTTCGTCCTGCCGGTGATCTGGCTGCTGCTCGCCCCCTCCAAGACGGCCGGGGAGGTGGTCCGCGACAACCCGCTCTCCTTCGGCTCGTTCGGGCAGATCGGCGCGGCCTGGCACCATCTCTTCGCCTTCCAGGACGGCGCGATGCTCACCTGGCTGAAGAACTCGGCGATCTACTCCGGCGGTTCCCTCGTCCTGACCCTCGCCGTCAGCGTCCCGGCCGGCTACGCCCTGGCCCTGACGAAGTTCAGGGGCCGCAAGACGCTCCTCGTGATCACCCTGGTCACCATGATCATGCCGCAGGCCACTCTGGTGCTGCCGGTCTTCCTGGAGCTCAACCGCTTCCACCTGATCGGCACGGTCTGGTCGGTGATCCTGCCCTTCTCCTTCTACCCGTTCGGCGTGTACCTCGTGTACATCTACTTCGGCAGCAGCCTGCCCAGGGACCTGCTGTCGGCCGCACGGATCGACGGCTGCACCGAATGGCAGCTCTTCTCCCGCATCGCGCTGCCCCTGGCGAAGCCGGTGATCGGCCTGGTCGCGTTCTTCAGCTTCGTAGGCAACTGGAACAACTTCTTCCTCCCCTACCTGGTCCTCCCGAACAGCAACGAGTTCCCGGTCCAGGTAGGCCTGAACCAACTCCTCACCTCCACCCCGTCCTTCAACCCGGTGGCAGGCGCGGGCCTGAACATCACCATCCCCGAACTGGCATTGGCGATCATCATCGCGATCCTGCCGGTCCTGGTCCTTTTCCTCTTTTCTCAACGCACCCTGGTGTCAGGGATGCTGGCGGGATCGACGAAGGAGTGACCGGTCCTTTGAAAGGCGCGCCGCCTACAGCGCCCCTTTAGGGGCGCGGGGAACTGCGCGACCAGCCACAACGAGCCCGCAGCCCGCCACGGTGCTCAGTCGTACGGCGATCCCGTTCTGTCACCTTTCCAACAGCATCCTCTGCAACTCCCTGGCGGCCCGAGGCGGCGCCACATCACTCCGGTGCGCCAACGCGATGGTCCGGTACAACCCCGGCCGAGCCAACGGAGTGACCCGCAGCCCCCGCCCCGACCGAGCGGCAACCATCCGAGGCACCACGGCCACCCCCAACCCGGCCCGCACAAACCCCAGCACCGCGTCCATCTCACCCCCCTCGACAGCAAACCCCGGCTCGAACCCAGCGGAGCGACACGCCGCGACGGTCAGCTCCCGCAGGTCGTACCCGTGCCGGAACATCACCAGCCGCTCCCCCTCCAGATCGGCGATCCGCACCCCGCCCCGCCCCCGCCCGGGCGCCGTCGCCTCGGGCGAGGACACCACCACCAGGTCCTCCCGCAGCAGCTCCACGGTGGTCAGCGCGGGCGACCCCGGCGGCAGCGGCAGCACGATCAGCGCCAGGTCCAGCGCCCCGCGCGCCAGCTCCCGTACGAGATCATGGGACCCGCTCTCCTCGATCAGCAGCTGGATCCCCGGATACCGGTCGTGGAACGCCCGCAGCACGTCCGGCAGCAGCCCGGTGCACAGACTCGGCGTCGCCCCCAGCCGTACCCGGCCACTGCGCAGCTGCACCAGCTCCTGCACCTCGTACCGGGCGGTGTCCGCGTCCGCGAGGATCCGCCGGGCCAGCGGCAGCAGCGCCTCGCCCGCGTCGGTGAGGGTGATGTTGCCCCGCGCCCGCAGGAAGAGATCGGCCCCCAGCTCCCGCTCCAGCGCCTTGATCTGCTGGGACAGCGACGGCTGGGCGACATGGACCAGCTCGGCGGCCCGGGTGAAGTGCCGGGTCTCCGCCACGGCGACGAAATACTGAAGCTGCTGGAACTGCATGGTGACACGATAGCTCCTGCCTATTGAATCAAGCCGGACCATGTCTTGGACCGATGGGGTCGTTCGGCCCTACCGTCCTGAACATGGCTCTGGCAACGCGGACGGACCGACGGCCGTCCATGGCGCGCACGATGTGGGACAGCTCCGTCGGCAAGAAGACGGTGATGGCCGTCAGCGGCCTGATCATGCTGCTCTACCTGGTCGCGCATGTGATCGGGAACCTGAAGATCTTCTTCGGGGCGGGCGAGTTCAACCACTACGCGCACTGGCTGCGCACCGTCGGTGAACCGTTCATGCACTACGAGTGGACGCTCTGGCTCATCCGGATCGTCCTGGTCGTCGCCGTGGTCGCCCACGCCACGTCCGCCTACCAGCTCAGCCGGCGTGACATCAAGGCACGCCCGAGCAAGTACGTGCACAAGAAGCCGCAGGCCACCTATGCCACCCGCACCATGCGCTGGGGCGGGATCATCCTCGGCCTCTTCATCGTCTGGCACATCCTCGACCTGACCACCGGCACCGTGCACTCCGGCGGCTTCCAGGAGGGCCACCCGTACCAGAACGTCGTGGACACCTTCTCCACCTGGTACGGCGACGTCATCTACATCGTCGCGATGCTCGCGCTCGGCCTGCACATCCGGCACGGCTTCTGGAGCGCCGCCCAGACCCTCGGCGTCGGCGGCCGCACCCGCGACCACGCCCTCAAGACCGTCGCCGATGTTCTCGCGCTGCTGCTCACGGCCGGCTTCATCGCCGTACCCGTGGGCGTCATGACCGGAGTGGTGAGCTGACATGACCGACTATGTGAACTACACGACAGGCGAAGCCGTCGCCGACGGCAAGGCCCCCTCCGGCCCGATCAACGAGCGCTGGGACACCCGCCGTTTCGAGGCCAAGCTGGTCAACCCCGCCAACCGGCGCAAGCACACCGTGATCGTCGTCGGCACCGGTCTCGCGGGCGGTTCCGCCGGCGCCACCCTCGCCGAACAGGGCTACCACGTCGTCCAGTTCTGCTACCAGGACTCCCCGCGCCGTGCGCACTCCATCGCCGCGCAGGGCGGGATCAACGCGGCGAAGAACTACCGCAACGACGGCGACTCCGTCCACCGGCTGTTCTACGACACCGTCAAGGGCGGCGACTTCCGGGCCCGCGAGTCCAACGTGCACCGCCTCGCGCAGATCTCCGTGGAGATCATCGACCAGTGCGTGGCACAGGGCGTGCCGTTCGCGCGTGAGTACGGCGGACTGCTCGACACCCGGTCCTTCGGTGGCGTGCAGGTGTCGCGGACCTTCTACGCCCGCGGCCAGACCGGGCAGCAGCTGCTCCTCGGCGCCTACCAGGCGCTGAGCCGGCAGATC
The DNA here is from genome assembly GCF_019091475.1 of Streptomyces sp. GbtcB6. Taxonomy (NCBI): domain Bacteria; kingdom Bacillati; phylum Actinomycetota; class Actinomycetes; order Kitasatosporales; family Streptomycetaceae; genus Streptomyces; species Streptomyces sp. GbtcB6. Next base: position 85,855 of record NZ_JAGXJL010000023.1, read on the forward strand.
GCCGCCGGGAACGTGGAGATGCACCCGCGTACCGAGATGCTCGACGTGATCGTCGTCGACGGGCGGGCACGGGGGATCGTGGCCCGGGACCTGATCACGGGCCGTATCGACACGTACTTCGCGGACGCCGTCGTCCTGGCCAGCGGCGGCTACGGCAACGTCTTCTACCTGTCGACGAACGCCATGAACTCCAACGCCACCGCGATCTGGCGGGCGCACCGGCGCGGCGCCTACTTCGCCAACCCGTGCTTCACGCAGATCCACCCCACCTGTATTCCGCGCACCGGCGACCACCAGTCCAAGCTCACCCTGATGAGCGAGTCGCTGCGCAACGACGGCCGGATCTGGGTGCCGAAGGCCAAGGGCGACACCCGGCCCGCCGACCAGATCTCCGAGAACGAGCGCGACTACTACCTGGAGCGCATCTACCCGTCCTTCGGCAACCTGGTCCCGCGCGACATCGCCTCCCGCGCCGCGAAGAACGTCTGCGACGAGGGGCGCGGCGTCGGCCCGGGCGGCCAGGGCGTCTACCTCGACTTCGCCGACGCCATCAAGCGGATGGGGCGGGCGGCCGTCGAGGCCAAGTACGGCAACCTCTTCGACATGTACCAGCGGATCACCGACGAGGATCCGTACGAGGTGCCGATGCGGATCTATCCCGCCGTGCACTACACGATGGGCGGGCTGTGGGTCGACTACGACCTCCAGACCACCGTCCCCGGCCTGTTCGCCGTCGGCGAGGCCAACTTCTCCGACCACGGCGCCAACCGGCTGGGCGCGAGTGCGCTGATGCAGGGCCTGGCCGACGGCTACTTCGTACTTCCGGCCACCATCAACGACTACCTCGCCCGCCACCCCCACCAGGAAGCGGTGACGGACGAACACCCCGTCGTACAAGAGGTGCTGGCGGAGACCGAGGACCGGCTGAACCTGCTGCTGTCCGTCGACGGCGACCGCACCCCCGACTCCTTCCACCGCGAACTCGGCGAACTGATGTGGGAGTTCTGCGGCATGGCCCGCACGGACGCCGGGCTGCGCAAGGCACTTGAGCGCATCCCGCAGATCCGGGAGGAGTTCTGGCGGCGGATCAAGGTGCCGGGGACCGGCGAGGAGTTCAACCAGTCCCTGGAGAAGGCCAACCGCATCGTCGACTACCTGGAACTGGCCGAGCTGATGTGCCTCGACGCGCTGCACCGCGCCGAGTCCTGCGGCGGCCACTTCCGGGAGGAGTCCCAGACACCGGACGGCGAGGCCGCCCGCAACGACGACACGTTCGCCTACGCGGCCGCCTGGGAGTTCACCGGCTCCGGGGACGCCCCGGTGCTGCACAAGGAAGACCTGGTCTTCGAGTACGTCCACCCCACCCAGCGGAGCTACGCATGAAGCTCACCCTGCGCGTCTGGCGGCAGCAGAACGCCGACGCCGACGGCGCGATGTCCACGTACGAGGTGGACGGCATCTCCTCCGACATGTCCTTCCTGGAGATGCTGGACACCCTCAACGAGGAACTCATCCTGCGCGGCGAGGATCCGGTCGCCTTCGACCACGACTGCCGTGAAGGCATCTGCGGCGCCTGCTCCCTCGTGATCAACGGGGACGCGCACGGGCCGGAGCGCACCACCACCTGCCAGCTGCACATGCGGTCCTTCAAGGACGGCGACACGATCGACATCGAGCCGTGGCGGGCGTCGGCCTTCCCGGTGATCAAGGACCTGGTGGTGGACCGGTCGGCGTTCGACCGGATCATCCAGGCCGGCGGGTACGTCACCGCGCCGACCGGGTCCGCGCCGGAGGCCCACGCCACGGCGGTGCCGAAGGCCGATGCCGACTTCGCGTTCGAGCACGCGGAGTGCATCGGGTGCGGGGCGTGTGTCGCCGCGTGTCCCAACGGGGCGGCGATGCTGTTCACCTCCGCCAAGATCAACCATCTGAACGTGCTGCCGCAGGGGGCGCCCGAGCGGGAGACGCGGGTGCTGGACATGGTGGCGCAGATGGATTCGGAGGGGTTCGGGGGGTGCACGCTGGCGGGGGAGTGTGCGACTGCTTGTCCCAAGGGGATTCCGCTGGTGTCGATCACGAGTATGAACAGGGAGTGGCTGCGGGCTACCCGGAAGGTGGGGAAGCGGTAGCGCCGTTGCGGGGTGCGGCGCCGTTGTGGCTGGTCGCGCCCGCGCGGCGGTAGCCGCACATCAAATACAGCCCCGCGCCCCTGTCGGGGCGCTGGTGTGCGGGGCGTTGAAAAGTGAAAGTCGTTCGCCGAAAGGTGCGGACGGGCGGGGTCGGTGTGGTGCTCACCGGCCCCGTCTCGCGTTTCCGAGTGGCCGTCGGACCACGGTAGCGTTACTCCGGCGCGTCTCTCAGTGACCGTACGCCCTCCGACCCCCGGCATTCAGCAGTCCCACATCCACGGGTCCCGCGCACGTCACGCCGAGTCCAGCCTGCCACGGAAGAAAGCAGGTGCAGATTTCCTCAGCTTCCGCTCGGCGCAGGAGACCTCCATGACCGCCATGCCCGCCTCACCCCCCGCTCTCGCCGCCCCGCCCGGGGACTCCGGCTATCTGGTGCAGCTCGCCCGTGACGAGGACGACGTCCGGGCCGCACAGCGGCTGCGCTACCAGGTGTTCGCCGGAGAGATGGGCGCCCGGCTCGACGGGCCGGAGCCGGGTCTGGACGTGGACGCCTTCGACGCGTACTGCGACCACCTCCTCATCCGCGAGGCCCTCACCGGCGAGGTCGTCGGCACCTACCGGCTGCTGCCGCCGGAGCGTGCCGCGGTCGCCGGCCGTCTGTACTCCGAGGGCGAGTTCGACCTGAGCCCGCTCGACGGGATCCGCTCCGGCCTGGTCGAGGTCGGCCGCTCCTGCGTGCACCCCGCCCACCGCGACGGCGCCGTGATCGGTCTCATCTGGGCCGGCATAGCCCGGTACATGGTGGACCGCGGCCACGAGTGGCTGGCCGGCTGCTGCTCCGTCCCGCTCGCCGACGGCGGCGCCCTCGCCGCCGCCACCTGGGACCGGGTCCAGGCCAAGCACCTCGCGCCGGAGGAGTTCCGGGTACGGCCGCTGCGGCCCTGGGTGCCCAGCGGTCCGGCCCCCGAGGGACGCACCGAGCTGCCCGCCCTGCTGCGCGGCTACCTCCGCCTCGGCGCCTGGGTGTGCGGGGAGCCCGCGCACGACCCGGACTTCGGGGTCGCCGACATGTACGTGCTGCTGTCGATGCGCCGGGTCAACGCGCGCTATCTGCGGCACTTCCTCTCGCTCGTCCCGGCCTGATGAGCGTCTGGCTGCCCAGCGCGCCCTGCACTCCGGGCGCCTGCGTGGAGCGCGCGGGGTCCCTCACGGCCCTGCCCCGGGCCGTGCTGCGGTTCGCCGCGGTCGTGGCCCTGATGCTCGTCGCCATCGCGCTGCTGCCGCTCGGCGGGCGGATCCCCGCCGAGTGGGTGCGGCGGTTCTCCCGGACGCTCGTCCGGGCCGCCGGGGTCCAGGTCCGGATCACCGGCAGTGCCCCGAGCACCGGCGGGGTGCTCCTCGTCGCCAACCACATCTCCTGGATGGACATCCCGCTGCTGGCCGCCGTACGGCCGGCGCGGATGCTCGCCAAGAAGGAGATCCGCGAGTGGCCGGTGGCCGGCGCGCTGGTGGCCGGGGCCGGGGCGCTGTTCATCGACCGGGACCGGCTGCGCGCGCTGCCGGACACCGTCGGGCGGATAGCGGGGGCGCTGCGGGAGGGGGCCGCGGTGGTCGCCTTCCCGGAGGGCAGCACCTGGTGCGGCCGGGCCCAGGGGCGCTTCAGGCGGGCCGTGTTCCAGGCCGCACTGGACGCCGGCGCGCCCGTCCAGCCGGTGCGGCTGCACTACCGGCTGGAAGCGGGAGCGGCCAGCACCGTGCCCGCCTATGTCGGCGAGGACACGCTGCTGGCCTCCCTCTGGCGAGTGGTGACGACCCGCGGCCTGGTGGCCGAGGTGGACATACGTCCGCTGATACCGGCCGGCAGCCACGCGGACCGTCGTACCCTCGCCCGCGCCGCCCAGCCGGGGACCCACGAACCCGCCTGGACGCACGCGGCTCTGGTGAGCCCCGAGCGGGCTTCTCAGTGGTCGGTCTCCAAGTGGAGCTTGAGCAGGTCGACCCCGTAGTCGCCGCCGTTGGGCGTGCGGATGATGGTGTGGATGTGCTGCTGGGTCGGCGTGCCGTTGGGGCCGCCCATGCCGCCGCCGCCCGGCCCGCCGGAGGGCATGCCGCCGGTGGGCTGCCCGGTCATCTGACCGGTGGGCTGGCCCGAGGGCCGGCCACCGCCGGTGCCGGTCTTCGTCCCGTAGGCGAGCGGGGACTGCGCGTCGTACTCGATGAGGACGACCGGGCTGTGCACCCGGTAGTAGAAGGCCGAGGTGTCCTTGGTCGCGCCCAGCCAGTAGAAGTACGTCTTGTCGAGGTACTCCTCGACCTCCTTCATCTTCACCCCGGCGTGGCCGTCGTCCATGTAGCCGACGTACACGCGGACCAGGTCGAGGAGCTTGTCCTTCTGTGCCGAGGTGAGCTCGGAGCCGGGCAGACCCTGGTAGGCGAGCTTCAGGTTGTCGGAGCCGGCGCCCGCCTTCATGTCGGTGCCGGACTTGCTCACCTTGGAGTCGATCACCTTGGCGCGCTGGGCCGAGGTGAGGGAGCGCAGCAGCGCCAGACCGGCCTTGGTCTCCGGCTTGAAGAGGGTGATCTTCTCGCCGTTGTAGGTGGCCGACGTCGGCTCGGAGCCCATGAAGGTCGGCGTCATCACGACCTGGTCGCCCAGGACGAAGTAGTTGATGGCGACATGGTGGCCCTCGTACTGGAAGCCCCACGGCTTGGTGGTCGACGGGGTGCCCATGAAGGTGAAGAAGTAGGCGCCCTCGGTCAGGGTGTCCCGGTTGCCGCCGTTGTAGTCGCCCAGGAACTGGTTGAGCTTCATGATGTTGCGGGTCTGGGTGAGACCCTTCGCGGACAGCGCGGCACCGAGCAGCGCGTAGCCCGACTCCCGCTTCTTGTCCGTGATGTCGCCCATCCGGACGCCCTTGCGCTCGTAGCCGTCGACGTTGCTCCAGGCCAGCCACTCGTCGTCGGCCACGTCGAAGGTGCAGGACTTGCGCTCCTTCGCGCTGAGGCCGTCCAGGAACGCCTGCGCGGCCTTGACGACCTTGTCCGTGGAGACGTCAGTGGAGTGGATCGAGTACAGGTCGTCGACGACCTTGCCGTCCGTGGTGAGGCCCGTGAAGTCCTTGTACTTGACCTCGGTCTGGCCGGGGCCCATGCCGCCGGCTCCGCCGGGGCCGCCTGAGGGCATGCCGCCGCTCGGGGCCCCGGAGGGCGAACTCGACGCGTTCGACGAGCCGTCGGAGCAGCCGGTCATGGTCGCCAGCGCGGCGACACCGCCGGCGAGCAACGCCTTGTTCATGAACCAGCGGCGGCTGCGTTCGGCTTCGGGGGTGCGGGGGTGGTGTCCGTGCATGCGCCCAAGGTTCCGGGGCAACCTGAAGCGTTCCTGAAGGCCCTCAGGGGAGGGAACGGGACAGATAGGGCGCGGTGGCACCGCCCTCGGCCCGGGCGACCTCGGCCGGCGGGCCGGCCGCGACGATCCGGCCGCCCCGGTCCCCGCCGCCCGGCCCCAGGTCGATCACCCAGTCGGCGTCCGCCACGACCGTCATGTCGTGCTCGACCACCACGACCGTGTGCCCGGCGTCGACCAGCCCGTGCAACTGCCGCATCAGCACCTCGACATCGGCCGGATGCAGTCCCGTCGTCGGCTCGTCGAGGAGATAGAGCGTGTGGCCGCGCCGTCCGCGCTGCAACTCACCCGCCAGCTTGATGCGCTGGGCCTCACCGCCGGACAACTCCGTGGCGGGCTGCCCGAGTCGCAGATAGCCGAGGCCCACGTCGAGCAGCGTGGCCAGGCTGCGCGCGGCGGCCGGGGTGTCCGCGAAGAACTCGGCCGCGCTCTCCACGGTCAGGTCCAGCACCTCGGCGATGTTCCGTCCCCGGTACGCCACTTCGAGCGTCTCCGGGTTGTAGCGCGCCCCGCCGCAGTCCGGGCAGGGCGCGTAGGTGCTCGGCAGGAACAGCAGCTCCACGCTGACGAAACCCTCGCCCTGGCAGGTCTCGCAGCGCCCGCCGCTCACGTTGAAGGAGAACCGTCCGACGCCGAAACCGCGCTCCCGCGCCTGCCCGGTGCCCGCGAACACCTTCCGCACCACGTCGAACAGGCCGGTGTAGGTGGCCAGGTTGGAGCGTGGAGTGCGGCCGATCGGCCTCTGGTCGACGGAGACCAGGCGGCGGACCCCGGCCGTCTCCTCGGTGATCTCGCCGATCAGCGTCGACTTGCCGGACCCGGACACACCCGTCACGGCGGTGAGGACACCGAGCGGGAACTCGGCGGTGACCGCACGCAGGTTGTGCCGGGTGATCGGGCCGACCTGCAACCAACCCGTGGGAGACCGGAGTTGATGTCCCGGCTTCGGCTCCCGTGCGAACAGGTAGCGGGCGGTGGCCGACTCCGCGACCCCTGCCAGCTCCGCCACCGGCCCGCTGTGCAGCACCTCGCCGCCGTGCTCGCCTGCCCGCGGGCCCACGTCCACCAGCCAGTCGGCGCCGCGCACCACGTCCAGGTGGTGCTCCACCACGAACACCGAGTTCCCGGCCGCCTTCAGCCGCTCCAGCACCGTGAGCAGCGCCTCGGTGTCCGCCGGGTGCAGCCCGGCCGACGGCTCGTCCAGGACGTAGACGACACCGAACAGCCCGGAGCGCAACTGGGTGGCCAGGCGGAGGCGTTGGAGCTCGCCCGCGGAGAGGGTGGGCGCGGCCCGGTCGAGGCTGAGATAGCCGAGGCCCAGCTCGACGACGGGGGCGATACGGGCGGCGAGGTCCGCGGTGAGGACCCGCACGGTCTCCGACCCGCCCTGGCCGCCCAGGAGTCGGTCCAGCTCGGTCAGCGGCAGCGCGACGAGTTCCGCGATCGTACGGCCGGCGAACGTCACGGCGAGGGCCTCCGGCCGCAGCCTGCTGCCGCCGCACACCGGACAGGGCGCACTGGTCAGGAACCGCTCCGCCCTCGCCCGCAGGGCCGGGCTCCTGGAGTCCGAGAAGGTCTTCATCACGTACCGGCGGGCGCTCATGTACGTGCCCTGGTACGGCCGTTGGATGCGGTCGGCGTCCCGGACCGGGTGCACGGTGACCACCGGCTGCTCGTCCGTGAAGAGGATCCACTCCCGCTGCCCGGCGGGCAGTTCCCGCCACGGCCGGTCGACGTCGTGGCCGAGCGCGTCCAGGATGTCCCGAAGGTTCTTGCCCTGCCAAGCGCCCGGCCAGGCCGCGATCGCGCCCTCGCGGATGGACAGCGACGGGTCGGGGACCAGCGACTCCTCGGTCGTCCGGTGCACCCGGCCCAGGCCGTGGCACTCCGGACAGGCGCCCGCCGCCGTGTTGGGGGAGAACGCGTCGGAATCCAGCCGCTCGGCGCCCGGCGGGTACTCCCCGGCGCGCGAGAACAGCATGCGCAGGGAGTTGGAGAGGCTGGTGACCGTGCCGACCGAGGAGCGGGAGGTGGGGGCCGAGCGGCGCTGCTGCAGCGACACCGCCGGCGGCAGCCCGCTGATCTCCGCGACCTTCGGCGCCCCGACCTGGTGGATCAGCCGCCGCGCGTACGGCGCGACCGACTCGAAGTAGCGCCGCTGGGCCTCGGCGTAGATCGTGCCGAACGCCAGCGACGACTTCCCCGACCCGGACACTCCGCTGAAGACGGCCAGCACGTCCCGGGGGATGTCCACGTCGACGCCCTTGAGGTTGTGCTCACGGGCGCCGCGGACACGGACGTACGGGTCGTGGGGGCTGTGCATCGGGCGGACACTCCGTGACGGGCGGCTCGCGGGGCAGCGACAAACCCCGCGATCCTAGCCCGCGCGGTCGTTCGTCACTGCGGAGGGTTGCCCTGCCTCCGCTCCCGCTCGATGTAGTCGTCGGCCTGCTTCTGGGCCGCGTCGACCTGGGACTGGTACTTGTTGCCGGTCCGCTGGTCGATCATGTCGCCGCCCTTTTCGACGCCCTTTTTGGCCTGGTCCTCGTGGCCCTTGAGCATCCCCTTGAGCTTGTCCAGCATGGACATGGCAGCCCTCCTCGCTGGTTGCGGCTTCCACCCCCAGCGTCACCGGCCCGGGCGCCGTCCGCATCTCGGCGGGCGTCCCCGTGCGGGCCCGGCGAGCCTGTGCGAGCTTGGAAGACGCGGAATTCCGCCGATCGCGGAGCCCTCCAGAGAAGCTCTCGCGCAGCCGCCCCGCAGAGCCGCCCGCACAGCCGTCCGCAGAAAGGCCCGGCCTCATGAGCACTTCCGGTTTCGGATTCGGACGCAGTCCCTTCGAGGAGTTCGACGAGCTGATGTCCCGCTTCTTCGGCGGATCCGGACCGGGTGCCCCGGCCCGCCGCCCGCAGCGCGTCGACATCGGCAGCCTGCTGTCCGAGCGGTCCCGGGAGCTGGTCGCCGAGGCCCGCGACCTCGCCGCCGTCGAGGGCAGCGAGGAGCTGGACGCCCGGCATCTGCTGGCCGCCGCCACCACCCACGACTCCACCCGGCGGCTGCTCACCGAGGTGGGCGCGGACCCCGACCAGCTCCGCGAGCGGCTCACCGCCGGCCACGGCGGCGGCGAGAAGACCGAGCCCACCGCCCTCACCCCGGCCGCCAAGCGCGCCCTGCTCGACGCCTACCAGATCTCCCGCGCCGAGGGCGCCTCCTACATCGGCCCCGAGCACCTGCTGCGCGCGCTCGCCGCGAACCCGGAGTCGGCGGCCGGGCGGGCACTGGGCGACAGCGGCTGGGAACCGACCCGGATGCCGGGCGAGGGCGCGGCGGAGCGCAGGAAGCCCAGCACCACGCCGACCGTCGACGAGTACGGCCGTGACCTCACCGAGGACGCCAGGGCCGGGCGCCTGGACCCGGTGATCGGGCGGGACGAGGAGGTCGAGCAGACCATCGAGGTGCTCTCCCGGCGCAGCAAGAACAACCCGGTGCTGATCGGTGACCCCGGCGTCGGCAAGACCGCCATCGTCGAGGGCATCGCACAGCGGATCGTCGCCGGGGACGTGCCCAGGACACTCGAAGGCAAGCGGATGGTCTCCCTGGACCTGGCCGGGATGGTCGCCGGCACCAAGTACCGGGGCGAGTTCGAGGAGCGGCTGAAGAAGCTCCTCGACGAGGTCCGCGAGCACAGCGACGAACTCGTGCTGTTCCTGGACGAGTTGCACACCGTGGTAGGTGCGGGCGGAGGCGGCGACGGGGCCCTGGACGCGGGCAACATCCTGAAACCGGCCCTCGCCCGCGGCGAGTTGCACCTCATCGGCGCGACCACCGTCGACGAGTACCGCAAGCACATCGAGAAGGACGCGGCCCTGGAGCGCCGGTTCGCACCCATCCTGGTCGGCGAGCCCACCGTCGACGACACCATCGAGATCCTGCGCGGCCTGCGCGACCGCTACGAGGCCCACCACCAGGTCCGCATCACCGACGAGGCGGTGGTGGCGGCGGCCGAGCTGTCCGACCGGTACATCACGTCCCGGTTCCTGCCCGACAAGGCGATCGACCTGATGGACCAGGCGGCCGCGCGGGTACGGCTGCGCTCGAAGACCCCGCCCACCGACACCCGGGACATCGAGGACCGGATCGCCGCCCTGAACCGGGAGAAGGACCAGGCCGTCGCCGACGAGGAGTACGAGCGGGCCAAGGAGCTCCGCGACCGCATCAAGGCGACCGAGGGCGAGCTGGAGCAGGCGGGCACCGCCGAGGAACACGCTCCCAAGGTCACCGCCGAAGACATCGCCGAGGTCGTCTCCCGTACCACCGGCATCCCGGTCGCCGAGCTCACCGAGGAGGAGCGGGAACGGCTGATGAAGCTGGAGGAGCACCTGCACGAGCGGGTCGTCGGCCAGGACGAGGCGATCACCGCCGTCGCCCGCGCGGTCCGCCGCGCCCGCGCCGGCATGAGCGACCCCAACCGTCCCGTCGGCAGCTTCCTCTTCCTCGGCCCGACCGGCGTCGGCAAGACCGAACTGGCCCGCGCCCTGGCCGCCGCCCTCTTCGGGGACGAGACCCGCATGATCCGTCTCGACATGAGCGAGTTCCAGGAACGCCACACGGTCTCCCGGCTGGTCGGCGCCCCGCCCGGATACGTCGGCCACGAGGAGGCCGGCCAGCTCACCGAGGCGGTACGCAGGCAGCCGTACGCCGTGCTGCTCCTCGACGAGGTGGAGAAGGCGCACCCGGACGTCTTCAACACCCTCCTCCAGCTGCTGGACGACGGCCGCCTCACCGACGCCCAGGGCCGTACCGTCGACTTCAAGAACACCGTCGTCATCATGACGTCGAACATCGGTGCCGACCGCATCCTGGCCGCCGGCACCGAGGACTACGCCAAGGTCCGCGCGGCGGTCATGCCGGCCCTCCAGCAGCACTTCCGGCCGGAGTTCCTCAACCGCATCGACGAGATCATCGTCTTCCGCGGCCTGGACCGCACCCAACTGCGCGAGATCGTCGACCTGTTGCTGGAGCACACCCGGCACCGGCTGCACGCCCAGGACGTCACCCTCGAAGTCACCGACGCGGCCGCGGAGCTGCTCGCCAACCTCGGCCACGAGCCCGACTTCGGCGCCCGCCCGCTGCGCCGCACCATCCAGCGCGAGGTCGACGACCGCCTCGCCGACCTGCTGCTCTCCGGCCAGCTGGTGGCGGGCGAGCGGGCGGTGGTGGACGCGGCGAACGGCGAGATCGTGATCAGGTCCGACAAGCCGGCCACGGTCTGAGCAGCCCGATCAGGAGATCACGATCCCGGCCAGCCGCCGGTAGGAGTCCAGCAGGGCCGCGCGGTCGTACGTACTCGTGGTGACCAGCACCTCGTCGGCGGCGGTCTCCTTCAGGACCGTCTCCAGCTCGTGCGCTACGTGGTCCTCGGTGCCGGCGATGTGCCCGGTGAGACCGGACTCGTAGAACCCGCGTTCCTTCGCGGTCATCGTCCGGGCCTCGACGGCCTCGGCCGGGGGCAGCGGCGGGAACGTGCCGTGGGTGCGGGAGTACGCCATCGACCAGGCCTCCGGGACGAGCAGCCGGTGCGCCGCCTCCGGGGTCCCGGCGACGGCGATCGTCCCGGAGATCACGACATACGGCTCGGCGGCCCAGGGGGAGGGGCGGAAGCGGTCGCGGTAGTGGTCGATACCGCGCCGCATCTTCTCGCGGTTCCGCAGGTCGCCGATGACCATCGGCAGCCCGGCCCGGGCCGCGATGTCCGCGCCCTCGCCCATCGCCAGCACGAACGGCGGCACGCGCAGCCCGTCCGCCGGGCGGGCCCGCACTCCCGTCGGCGAGGTGCCCTCGAACCAGCCGAGCAACTCGCCGAGCTGCGCCGCGAAGTCCTCGGCGTCGTCCTTGTCCCGTCCCAGCGCCCTGCGCACGCCGTCGGTGAAGCCCACCGAACGGCCGAGCCCCATGTCCACCCGCCCCGGATACAGGGACTCCAGCACCCCGAACTGCTCGGCCACGACCAGCGGCCGGTGGTTGGGCAGCATGACCCCGCCCGTCCCGACCCGGATGCCGCGGGTCGCGGCGGCCACGGCGGCGGCCAGCACGGTCGGCGCCGAGCCCGCGACCCCGGGCACCCCGTGGTGCTCCGACACCCAGAAGCGGTGATACCCGAGCGCCTCCACCTCCCGCGCCAGCGCCACGGTGTCCCGCAGCGCCTCGCCGGGCGTGTGCCCCTCCCGGGTGCGGGAGCGGTCGAGGACGGAGAACCGGGTCCGGGCGATGGTTGCGTTCACAGGGGGTTCAACAGCCGGGCGGCCCCAGGATTCCCGCCGTCACGCGCGGTCGCTCCCCGTTCTAGGGTTGCCGCGTGACAGAGAGCAGCAAGCGTCCGGTCGCCGTGTTCGACATCGACAACACGCTCGCGGACACCGCGCACCGGCAGCGGTTCCTGGACAGCAGGCCCAGGGACTGGGACGCGTTCTTCGCGGCCGCGCCGCACGATCCGCCGATCGCCGAGGGGATCGCGCTGGCCGTGGCGACCGCCGAGGAGTGCGAGATCGTCTATCTCACCGGGCGGCCCGAGCGCTGCCGGCGCGACACGCTGGACTGGCTCGCCGCCCACGGGCTGCCCGAGGGACGCGTGCACATGCGGCGCAACGCCGACCGCAGGCCCGCCCGGCACACCAAGCTGGAGATCCTGCGCCGACTCGCCGAACGGCGTGCGGTGCGCGTCCTCGTCGACGACGACGAGCTGGTGTGCGACGCCGCCGAACGGGCCGGGTTCACCGTCGTGCGGGCCCGCTGGGCCGACCGCTCGGCGGCGCTGGAGCAGGCCCAGGAGGGGGAGGGGCGGACCTGAGACCGGCTTCGGCCGTCAGCCCTCGTCGTCGATGCGGAAGCCCACCTTCAGGCCCACCTGGTAGTGCTCGATCTGCCCGTTCTCGATCTGGCCCCTGACCTGCGTCACCTCGAACCAGTCCAGGTTGCGTACGGTCTGGTTGGCGCGTGCGACACCGTTGCGGATGGCCTGGTCGATGCCCTCGTGCGAGGTGCCGACGATCTCGGTGACCCGGTAGGTGTGGTTCGTCATCGGGGAGCTCCTCTCGTCGTCACTCCACCGTGCCGCATCCGGAAGCGGAGCGCGAGGCGTCGGTTCCGAAACGCCGACAGCCCTTGACCCTCCGTATTGGTCCATACCAAAATCCCGTACACCCGCACGAGCCCCCGGTGCTCGTTCCCCCACGTCGGGCCCCTTTGCCTGTCCGCCAGACAGAACAGGACCCCCCTCGTGAGACATTGCCGCCCGCTCGCCCTCGTCTGCGTGTCCGCCGCCCTGCTGAGCGCCTGTGGAGTCCTGCCGGGCGGTGGGGGCGAGCGGCACACGGTCACGGTGTGGCTGATGCGCAACAGCGCCTCCGCGGACTTCCTGCGCCGGTTCACCGAGGACTTCGAGCGCACCCACAAGGACATCCGGCTGGACATCCGCATCCAGGAGTGGACCGGCATCGTGGACAAGGTGCAGGCCGCCCTCAAGAGCGACTCCGACGCCGCGCCCGACGTCATCGAGGTCGGCAACACCCAGGTCCCGCAGTACGTCGAGGGCGGCCGGCTCACCGACCTCACCCTGGAGTCCATGCGCGACTGGGGCAAGGAGCACTGGCTGCCCGGCCTCGCCGAGCCCGGCCGGGACGACTCCCAGCAGTACGGCATCCCCTGGTACGCCGCCAACCGGGTCGTCATCTACCGCAAGGACCTGTTCAGGAAGGCCGGGATCACCTCCCCGCCGAAGACCCGCGAGCAGTGGCTGGCCGACACCGAGAAGCTCGACTCCGGCGGGAACCAAGGGATCTACCTCGCCGGACAGGACTGGTACACCCTCTCCGGGTTCATCTGGGACGAGGGCGGCGACCTCGCCGAGGAGACGGACGCCGGCTGGAAGGGCACCCTCGACAGTCCGGCCGCGCTGCGCGGGATGGACTTCTACCGGCGACTCCAGGCCCTTGGCAGGGGACCCGTCGACGCCGACGAGGAACACCCGCCCCAGGCCCAGGTGTTCGCGGGCGGGCGGGTGGCGCAGATGGTGGCGGTGCCCGGCCTCGCCCAGTCCATCGTGCAGGAGAACCCCGAACTCAAGAACAAGATCGGCTACTTCCCGGTGCCGGGACTCACCGCGGACCACCCCGGCGCCGTCTTCACCGGCGGCTCCGACCTCGTCATACCGCAGAACACCGACCGGCCCTACGACGCGACCGCCGTCGTCGGCGCGCTGGCCGGCGCCAAGTGGGACACCGAGCTGGCCCGCACCATGAACTACGTGCCCAACAAGACCACGCTGGCGGGCGCGGTGGCCGGGGAGGAGGGGGTCGCCGCCATGGCGGCGGGCGCCGCGCGGGGACGGGCGACCCCCCACAGCCCGGACTGGCCGGCGGTCGAGGCCGACAACCCGATCAAGGGCTACATGACCAAGGTGCTCGGCGGAGCGGACCCCGCGACCGAGGCCCGCCGCGCCTCCCGGCGGATCACCGAACTGCTCGCGCCGGACTTCGGGTGACCCGGCGCATGCGGTTCGGCAGCGCCCCAAAGGGGCGCGGGGCTGTATTGCATGTGCGGCTACCGCCGCGTGGGCGCGGCCGGCCACGACGGTGCCGCAGACGATCGACGACGTGGCACGGCACTTCCAGCGGAGCGACTCAGCGGGCGAAGCTCAGGGAGAGCGCGAAGCGGCCCTGCGAGTCGGTCCACCAGTCGGTCAGTTCAAGGCCCGCGGTGGCCAGTTCGGCGGTCACGCCGTCCCGCCGGAACTTCGCCGACACCTCGGTGTGCAGCTCCTCGCCCGCCGTGAAGTCCACGGCCAGATCGAGCGCGGGCACCTTCACGGTCTGCGCGACCCGGGAGCGCAACCGCATCTCGATCCACTCGTTCTCGGCGTCCCAGAGAGCGACGTGGTCGAAGGCGTCCGGGTCGAAGTCGGCGCCCAGCTCCCGGTCGACCACAGTGAGGACGTTCTTGTTGAACTCGGCCGTCACCCCGGCCGCGTCGTCGTACGCCCGGACCAGCACCTCCTCGTCCTTGACCAGGTCGGTACCGAGCAGCAGCGCGTCGCCGGGCGCGAGCAGCCGCCGTACCGAGGCCAGGAACCCGGCCCGCTCGGCGGGCAGCAGGTTGCCGATCGTGCCGCCGAGGAACGCCACCAGCCGCGGCCCCGGCGTCCCGGGCAGCTCCAGCCGGCCGGTGAAGTCGGCGATCAGCGCGTGCACGGTCAGCCCCGGCCGCTCCGCGACGAGCGCCTGGCCGGCCTGCGTCAGTGCGCTCTCGCTGACGTCGACCGGGACGTACACCTCGAGACCGGTGAGCGCGTCGATGAGCAGGCGGGTCTTCTCGGAGGAGCCCGAGCCCAGCTCCACCAGGGTGCGGGCGCCGCAGGCCGCGGCGATCTCGCCGGACCGGGTGCGCAGGATCTCCCGCTCGGCCCGGGTCGGGTAGTACTCGGGCAGCTCGGTGATCTGCTCGAACAGCTCGCTGCCCCGGGCGTCGTAGAACCACTTCGGCGGCAGCGTCTTGGGGGTGGCGGTGAGGCCGGTCAGGACATCGGCGCGCAGCGCGGCGTCCGTCGCGTCCTCGGGAAGGGTGCGGGTGACACGGAAGGGACTCACGTACAGGGCTCCTTCGGGAATGTGGGCGCCCCCGCCCGGACGGAGCCGGGGGTGGGGGAGGGTGCCGGGTCCTCGACCGGTTTCGCGACCGCGTCCTCGACGGGGCCGAGTGCGACTCCCGCGCGGCTCGCGGTGAGCAGTGTGCGGTCGGGGACCTCCCGCCAGCGCGGGTCGTCGTCGTACGGCTCGGAGGCGACGACGGTGCGGTGGCCGGGTTCCGAGAGGTAGAAGAGGCTGTCGCCCCAGGTGGTGGCGGCGATGGTCTCGCCGTCGGTGAGCAGGAGGTTCAGCCGGGCGCCCGGGGCGGCCCCGGCCACCTGCCGAACCGTTTCGGCGAGGGCTGGGCCCGGTGCCGTGCCCGACCGCAGCCGGTCTAGGGCCAGCGCCCAGACGAACGCCGAGTCGGTGCGCGCCTCCATCGACAGGAGGTCGGCCGGGGGCACGAGCGGGACGAGGGAGGCCACGGAGCGCGGCCAGCCCGGGATCGCCCCGTTGTGGCTGAACAGCCAGCGGCCCGCGGCGAACGGCGCCGCCGCGGCCTCCCCGTCCGCACCCGCCAGGGTCGCGTCCCGTACGGCGGCCAGCAGCGCGCCGGTGCGCACGACCCGGGCCAGGTCGGCGAAGGACTGGTCGGCCCAGATCGGCCCGGCCCGCCGGTAGCGGGCCGGCTGCGGATCATCCGGGGCGTACCAGCCCACCCCGAAACCGTCCGCGTTGACCGTCCCGTACCGCTGCCGCCGGGGTGCCCAGGACTGCCGGTAGAGGGAGTGCTCGGGCTCCACGAGGAGCCGGCCGAGCGGCTCCTCGGGTCCCAGACAGGCCAGATGGCGGCACATCAGGCGGTCTCCGCCGAGCGTGCGGTGCGGAAGCCGGAGAAGATCTGCCGCCGGATCGGGTAGTCCCAGTTGCGGAACGTCCCCCGGCACGCCACCTGGTCCACGGCGAACGAACCGCCGCGCAGCACCTTGTACTCGGGGCCGAAGAACACCTCCGAGTACTCCTTGTACGGGAAGGCGGTGAAGCCCGGGTACGGCTGGAAGTCGCTGGCCGTCCACTCCCACACGTCACCGATCAACTGCCGTACGCCCAGCGGGGACTCGCCCTCCGGATAGCTGCCCGCCGGGGCCGGGCGCAGATGCCGCTGGCCCAGGTTGGCGTGGGCCGGGGACGGGTCGGCGTCGCCCCACGGGTAGCGCCGGGACCGGCTCTCGCCGGGGTGGTGCCGGGCGGCCTTCTCCCACTCGGCCTCGGTGGGCAGCCGGCGCCCGGCCCAGCGCGCGTAGGCGTCCGCCTCGTACCAGCAGACGTGCAGCACCGGCTCCTCGGGCGGCACGACCTCCGTGATCCCGAACCGGCGGCGCAGCCACTGGCCGCCCTCCCGGTGCCAGAACTGCGGGGCGGATATGGAGTGCTGCCGGATGTGCGCCCAGCCCTCCGGCGTCCACCAGCGCTCCTGCTCGTAGCCGCCGTCCGCCATGAACTCCAGGTACCGGCCGTTGGTCACCGGGGTGGTGTCGATCCAGTAGGACGCCACCTCCCGCCGGTGCGCGGGGCGTTCGTTGTCCAGTGCCCACGGCTCGGTGGAGGTGCCCATGGTGAACGGGCCGCCGGGGACCAGGACTTCGGCCGGGCCGGTGAACGGCGGGTCCGGGGCGGGGTCCGGGGCGGTCAGGGCCTGGGGGCCCTTGCGGAGCTGATGGGTGATCAGCATCGTCTCGTCGTGCTGCTGTTCGTGCTGCGCGATCATCCCGAAGGCGAAGCCCGCCTCGGTCAGCCGGGTGCCGCTGAACGCCGAACTGTCCAGCAGGTCCAGCGCCCGGCCGCGTACCTCCGCCGCGTACTGCCGGGCCTCGGCGGGCGGCAGCAGCGGCAGTGAGGGCCGCTCGGACCGCGGATGCTCGAAGGCGTCGTAGAGGCTGTCGATCTCGGGGCGCATCGCCTCCCGGCCGCCGACGTTGCGCAGCAGCCAGAGCTCCTCCTGGTTGCCGATGTGCGCCAGGTCCCAGACCAGCGGGGACATCAGCGGGGAGTGCTGGGCGGTGAGGTCGGGCCCCTCCACGCAGCTGGTCAGCAGCGTGGTGCGGTCCCGGGCCGTGGTCAGGGACTTCAGTGCCCGGTCCCGCAGGGCCGCGATATCGATGTCGACGTCGGTCTCGGTCATGCGCTGATGTCCTTCCCATGGGCGCGAGCGGCCGTGCCGCGGAGTCGGTCCAGCAGGTCGTCGGCCGGGCAACGGCCCCGCAGGACGTACCGGTCCCGGTACGCCGTCACGGCGTCCACGACCTCGGAGGTGGCGCCGAGCCTCGGCAGGGCCTCAAGGGCCGCCGCGAAACAGGCGACGGCCGCCTCGTGCAGCTCCGGGTCGCCGAGCCCGGACCGGGCCGCGTCGAGCCACAGCGGGTTGTGCGGGGCGGGCTGCGGCCCCGCGCGCTCGGCCAGCGGTTTCACCGTGCGGTACGCGGTCTCGGCGGCCTCCGGGTCGTCGAACAGCGCCGTCGTCACCGCCAGCGGCACGATCCAGCCGTCGTCGCCGGGCTGTGCGTCGATCATCCGCAGTTCCAGATGACCGCGTGGCCTGACCGGCGGGAACAGCGTGGTGAGGTGGTACGCCAGATCCGCGCCGGTGGGCTCTCCCGACCGGGTCCAGGCCCGGAAGGTCAGGCCCTCGGGAACCTCCCAGGGGCCGTCGTCCCGCCGTACGCACATCACCGGGGCGTCGAGCACATGCCGGGCCCAGGCGGTGCGCGGGTCGCCGTCCAGCGGGGGCGCGCCCGCGCGGCCCGCGCCGATCTCCATCCACAGCAGCTGCCGGGTGGAGACCCAGCCGGTGGGGCGGTGCCCGACCAGCGGGGAGTTCGCGAACGCGGCCACCAGCACCGGGCCCAGCTGATGGGCCAGCCACCAGCGCCGGGTGTAGCCCAGCGGGCCGGGCTCCTCGTGACCGGCGTCCAGGCACACCTGTACGGAGGCCGAGGAGCACATCATGTGGCGGCCCGCCGTGCCGGTACGGTCCAGGCAGCTCTCCATCGCGTCGTAGCGCGGTTCGCGCAGGAAGCGGCGGGGTGCGTGCCAGGGATCGTGACCGGCGCCCACGAGTCCGAGGTCCTGTTCGGCGAGGACCTTGCGGACGGCGTCCAGGTCGGCGGATACGGTGCCGATGCACTCCATGAGGGAGGCGGCGGGCGGCGAGCTGAGCTCCAGCTGGCCGCCGGGTTCGACGGTGAGCGCCGAACCCAGTGGCACCGTGCGCAGTGCGGCGTAGGCCGCTTCGAGCCGTTCGGGTGTCACGGGGAGCTGCGGCCTGCGCAGCTCGTGGACCAGCCATTCCACTTCGACCCCGAGGGTGCGGGGCGGGCCGGTCTTGAAGCAGATGCCCTTGACCAGGGCCTCCACCTCGGCCTCGGTGACAGCGGTGCGGTCGTCCGAGAAGTCGGTCCTCACAGACCCGTCGGTACAGTCGCCGTCGTCGGATATCGAGTCGGACATGTCGGGATCCTCCTGAAGATTCCACCATGCCACCGCCCCGGCCGTGGATGCGTCCGGGGCGGCATCGTCCGTTCCACCCAAGACCGTCGCGTCCATTCGCACAAGGGCACCTATGGGGACGTTCTAGATCGGTAACCTCTGCTTCCCTGCGAGTTTCCGGGCGTTTCGGGCCATGGAAACTCCGTTGCACGGCATCACCAGCATCGCCCAGGATGCGTGCATGAGCACGACGGGGGAGGCCGCGCGGTGCGCGGTCATGGCGTCCACGGGGGTGGCGCCATGAGCGCGCGCCTGCGCGGTATCGCCCAGCAGACCGAACAGATCGTGGCGGCGGGGAGCTACCGCGCGCCCGGCGGCCGGGAGGTTTTCCTGGCGCCCGGAATCGAGGCCGCACGGGCCGGGACGCGGCTGTACGGCCCGGGGCCGGTGCCGGTCCCGTCCGCCCCGGACCTGGACGCCGTCTTCGAGGTCACCGGCGAGAGCAGCCTGGAGGCCGCCCGCCGCCTCGCCGACGCCCCCGTGGCCGTTCTGAACTTCGCCTCGGCCCGCAATCCGGGCGGCGGCTACCTGAACGGCGCCCAGGCGCAGGAGGAGGCCCTGTGCCGCGCCTCCGCGCTGTACACGTGTGTGCGCGAGGCCGCCGCGTACTACGACCACCACCGCGCCCACCGCGACCCCTTCTACACGGACCGCGTGATCCACTCCCCGGCCGTCCCGGTCTTCCGCGACGATCGCGGCGGCCTCCTCGCCGAGCCCTACCGCGCCGGGTTCCTCACGGCCGCCGCGCCGAACGCCGGCGTGATCCGCCGTACGGCTCCGGAGCGGGCCGGCGAACTGCCGGGCGCCCTCGCCGTACGGGGCGAGCGGGTGCTGGAGGTGGCCGCCGCGCACGGCTACCGGCGACTGGTCCTCGGCGCCTGGGGCTGCGGGGTGTTCCAGAACGACCCGGCACAGGTCGCGGGCGCCTTCCGGGGGCTCCTTGGCCCCGGCGGACGGTTCGCGAGGACCTTCGAACACGTGGTGTTCGGGATCCTGGACCGCACGCCGGGATCGGCCACCCGAACCGCCTTCGCCGAGGCCTTCCGGACCGCTGAGGTCTAGGCGGATCAGGTGAAGTCGGCTGCGGGACCGCGCCCCGCAAGGGGCGCGGGGCCGTATCCGATATGCGGCTACCGCCGCGTGGGCGCGACCAGCCCCCACCGGCCCGCGGTGAACGAACCGCGCAACCAGCGGAGCGCCCGGCTCACTTCCAGCCGTAGCGCTCGTGCAGCCGGTTGCGTACGAGGTTGAAGCGGCCCCGGTCGATCGCGCAGGCCTCGCGGCGCATGCCGTCCTCGTGCAGCCGCAGCACGCGGTCCACGTCCACCCAGGAGTCGCGCCCGGAGCGGTCCCACGGCCCGCTGCCGATCGCCACCCACTCGCGGTCGTTGTCGTGCCGCTTGCTGGACAGCTGGACGGCGAGCAGGGTGCCGGCCGCCTCCCGGGCGACGACCAGCACCGGCCGGTCCTTGCCCCGCCCGTCGTTCTCCTCGAAGGGCACCCAGGTCCACACGATCTCACCGGGATCGGGGTCGCCGTCGTGGGCGGGGGAGTACTCGGTGCGCACCTTGCCGACCTCGTGCGGGTCGGCCTCGGTGGTCGCGGTGGGGCCGTACCGGCCGGGGATGTTCTCGTCGTCGATATACGCAGTCACGAGGGCACCCTAAGGGGCCTCAGCCTGCGAGGACAGGCGGGGTGGCGGTGCGGTGCAGCTCGGCCTCGATCAACTCGGCGGTGACGTCCGGGCGTTCGAGGTGCGGAAGGTGACCGGCCTCGGGGATCGGCGCGAACCGGCCCTGCGGGAAGGCCTTCGCGTAGGCGGCTCCGTACGCGGGCGTGACGATACGGTCGCTCTCGCCCCAGATCACCAGAGCCGGCTGCCGCACCCGCCCCAGCCGGGGCAGCAGCTTCGGGTCGGTCATCCGGCCGCCGTAGGTGAGCAGCCGCATGGTTGCCATGTTGGCCTGGCGGCGGGCGAGTTCGGCTGCGGGCAGGGTGGCCGGGTCGACGTAGAAGCGGTCCGGGTCGTGCCAGGAGTGCTCGGCCTGGGCGCGCGGATCGAGCGCGAAGAAGTCCGTGACCGGCTCGCCCTCGATGTCCGGGCCGACCGCGTTGACCAGGACCACGCCGGTGACCGTCCCCGCCGTGTCGCGTACGGCCATCTCGGCGGCGAGTCGGCCGCCCAGGGAGGAGCCGATGACCAGGACGTCGCTCAACTCGGCGTCCTGGAGCAGGTGGAGGTAGGCGACGGCGAGGTCGTCGACGCTCGTCAGCCAGTCGGGGCGGGGTGTGCCGTCCCAGCCGGGGTGGACCGGGGTGATGGTGTGGGCCGACCCGGCGAGGCGGGCGGCGAGGCCGGCGACCGTGGCGGGGCCGCCGCCTCCGTGGAGTACGAGCACCGGGCGGCCGGAACCGGCCTCGGTCAGGGAGATGGGGAGGTCGGGGTACACCTGGGCGATGCGATTCGTCGTCATGTCGCTCACTCTAACTAAGCATGTTTATATAAACAAGCTTAGTCATCGGCTACAGTGGAGCCATGCACGATGACCTGCAAGTTCTCGGAAGAGCGGTGAAACAGGCCCAGTACCGCCAGCACCGGGCGATGGACAGCGCGCTCTCGGCCGTCGGCACCACCCTCGCGCAGTGGGACGCACTGCGGGCCATCGACCGGTCGCCGGGCGCCTCGGCGCGCGAACTCGCCGCGGCCACCTTCCAGAGCGAGCAGGCCTTCGGCACGCTGGTCGGCCGGCTGGCCGCGCAGGGCCTGGTGGAACGGCGGCCGGGCCGCGGGCGGCGCATCGAGCACCATCTGACCCCCGACGGGGAGCGGGTGCTGGCGGCAGGGCACGGGGTGGCCGGCGAGGTGCTCGCCGACTGCTTCGCAGGGCTGTCGGCGGCGGAACGGGCGACGCTGCTGGAGCTGCTGCGGCGGCTCAACGCGCAGGAGTGACCACAGGGGTGCCCCCGGCGCGGCCGGTGGGGACCCCTGCTCTTCGGCTGTCACTCGCCTTCTACGGTTGTCACCCGCCTTTTACGGCTGCTGCTCGCCGTCCTGCTCCACCGGCACCTTCTGGGTCTTCGGGTCCGTGACCCCGTTGAGGGCCGGTGAAGTCCCGCCCGGTGCCTGCCCGTTCTGGTTCATCGAGGCAAGGAGCTGGCGGGCCAGACCCAGCCCCGTGCCGCCCATCGTGAGCGCCTTCGCGAACAACTCGGCCATGCCGTCGGCGCCGTTGAGCAGCACCATGTTGTCGACGTTGCCGAAGGCGGAAGCGCCGGCCCTGACGATCTCCGGCCAGTTCTCGGCGAGTTGCTGGGCGACGACCGCCTCCTGGTTCTCGGCGAGCGCGGCCGCACGGGCCTTGATGGCCGCCGCCTCGGCGAGACCTTTGGCCTTGGCCGACTCGGCCGCCGCCAGCCCCCTGGCCTGGGCGGACGCCGCCTCGGCCTCACCGGTGGCCCGGGTCGCGGCCGCGTTCGCCTCCCCCCGGGCCCTGGTCGCCTCGGCCTCGGCGCCCGCGGCCGTCTTGACCCGGGTCGCCTCGGCCACCGCCGCCAGCTCCGTCTCCTTCGCCTTGGCCTGGGCCGCCGAGATGCGCGCGTCACGCTCGCCCTCGGCCAGCGTGCGCTTCTCGTAGGCCGTGGCGTCGGCCGGCTTGCGGACGTCCGCCTGGAGCTGCTGTTCGCGCCGGTACGCCTCCAGCTCGGCGACCCGCGTCTCCTGGACGACGACCTCCTGCCGGGCGGCCGCGTCGGCGAGCGGACCGGCCTGGCGTGCCTCGGCCCCCGCCTTGTCCCGCTCGGCCTGGTAGCCGGCCTGGAGGATCTCGCTGTCCCGGGTGGCCTCCGCCATCCGGGCGAACGACTGCTGTTCCGCCTCGGTGGCGAGACGGTTCGCCTCCGCCTGGGCGATCCGCGCGTCCCGCTGGACGGCGGCAGCGTGCGGCATGGCCAGGTTCTTGATGTACCCGGTCGGGTCCTCGATCTCATGGATCTGCAGGGAGTCCACGATGAGCCCCAGCTTCTCCATCTCCGTGCCGCAGGCGGCCCGGGTCTGCCCGGTGAGCTTGTCGCGGTCGCGGATCATGTCCTCGACCGTCAACCCGCCCACGATGGACCGCAGATGACCGGCGAACACGTTGTGCACCCGCTCGGACACCAGCTTCTGCTGGTCCAGGAAACGGCGGCCCGCGTTGGCGATCGACACGAAGTCGTCGCCGACCTTGAAGATGACCACACCCCGGACCTTCAACGGAATGCCCTGGAAGGTCACGCAGTCCACCGATAACTCGGTCTCCTTGAGGTCGAGGGAGAGCTTGCGCACCGCCTGCACGCCCGGCATCACCAGCGTGCCGCGCCCCGTGACGATCCGGAACCCCATGCCCTCTTCGAGGCCCTCGTTGCGATGCTTCGAACCAGAGATGATGAGCGCCTCGTTCGGCTCGGCGACCCGCCACATCATCTTGAACACACCGATCAGCGCGAGAACGGCGACAACCGCCGCCCCCGCAACGACGCCGACAACCATCGGCATTCGCCCCCTTTGAATGGTGCCCTTTCGGCACTGAACGAAGGGAGTGTGCGCCCGCGCAAGCCCCGATTGAAGACGCGGACGGACCCTTGTTGCCATGTTGACGCACAAGCCCCTCACCTGGGGCTGGGGGTGCTCAACTCTCGTACGCGGGTGTGACATAGACCGTCCGCGGCGCCAGGTACTCGACCACCATGACCACCGTTCCCCGCTCGAAGCGGCCGGTGCCGTCGGCGGCGTACGCGAGGAAGTGCTCGGCGCCCCCGCGTACCCGGACGATCACCTCGCCGACGAGCCCGGGCCCGACCGTTCCGGTGACCCGCCCCATGAGCCCGACCATCGACGCATCGTCCATGGCCAGAGGCTACGGGCCGGTCAGGCGACTGGAAAGCGGCCGGTGTTCACGCCGCAGGGGAGTCCGCGGTCACGGGCTGCGGCGGCCAGAGCTCGTGCCAGCGCAGTCGGGCTTCCAGCTGGGCGGCGACGGAGACCAGCAGCGGCTCGCTGTCCGCCGGTCCGAGCAACTGGGCACCCACCGGCAGTCCGTCCCCGGTGAACCCGGCGGGCACGTTCACCCCCGGCCACCCCAGCACGTTCCACGGCCAGGCGTAGGGACAGGCGGCGATCATCGCCCGGTCGGTGGCGAACTGACCCAGCCCGAGCAGCGCGCCGACGCGGGGCGGGGGAGCGGCGGTGGTCGGCGCGAGGATCAGGTCGTACGACGTGAAGAAGGCGCCGATCCTGTCCCGCAGCGTGGCCTCCGCGCGCCGTGCGGCCCGCAGCGGGGCGCCGCCGAGCAGCCGGCCCAGGCGGGCCGCCTCCAGGGTGCGCCGGTCGAGGAGGTCCGGGTGCGGTGCCTCGCGGACGCGTTCGGCGATCCCGACCGTGGCGCGCGGCACGAAGGTGAGTCCGATCTGGCCGTAGGGCGGGTCGGCCTCCTCGACGGTGTGGCCCAACGCGGTGAGTTCTGCGGCGAGTTCGAGTACGCGGGTGCGTATCTCCGGCTGGAGACGGGCGGGCAGCGCGGTGAACGGCGGCTTGAGGGAGAGGGCGATGCGCAGCCGCCCGGGGTCGCGGCCGACCGCGTCGGCGAGGGTCAACTGTCGTGGCTGATGCGGGTCTTGGAGGTGATTCCCGCTCGCCGCGTCCAGCAGCAGGGCCGCGTCGGCGACCGTGCGGGCCAGGGTGCCGTTGACCGTGATGCCCTGGAACGACTCCCCGCGCGGCCAGGTGGAGATGCGGCCGCGCTGCGGTTTGATGCCGACGAGGTGGGTCCACGCGGCCGGGATCCGCACCGAACCGGCGCCGTCCGAGCCGAGCGCGGCCGGCACAAGACCCGCCGCGACGGCGGCGGCCGACCCGCCCGAGGACCCGCCCGGAGTGTGCCGCGGCTGCCACGGATTGCGGGTGGCGCCGAAGGCCGGCCCTTCCGTGAACGGCCACTGCCCCAGCTCACAGGTGTTGGTCTTGCCGATGATCACCGCCCCGGCCGCGCGCAGCCGCCGTACCGCCTCCGAGTCCTCCTGCGCGGCCGGGAACTCGCCCCGGCACCCGAAGGCGGTCGGCTCGCCGGCCACGTCCGTGTCGTCCTTCACCGCGACCGGCACCCCGAGCAGCGGCCGGCGCACTCCGTCGGCCAACTCCCGGTCGGCGGCGTCCGCTTCGGCGAGGGCCGCGGTGCGGCGCACGATCCGGAAGGCGTTGAGGGAGTCCTGGGTGGCCTCGATGCGCGCGAGACACTCCTCCACCAGCCGGCGGGACGTCAACTCACCTGCGGCCAGGGCGCGTACGGACTCGGCGAGGCCTGCGGAACGGTCGTACGGCATGCGGGGACCCACCTCCGGGGCACAGCGTTTACCGGAGAGTAACGTCGAACCGGCTCCCGAAGGACAGGTTTCGCACAGCCGGCGTCCAGCTGCGCCCCAGTCCTGCAGAAAGCATTGACGTGAACCTGCCGTGACTCTTACTTTCTGCGCGACTTGTCGAACCCAGTTCGAAATACCGGACGCGCCGCTGTGTCCGCGTCTGCACGAGCCCCGGAGAGCCGCCGTGACCACACGTCCCCCCACCCCGTCCCGTCGCACCCTGCTGCGCGCGCTGGCCGCCCTGCCCGCGACAGCCCTGGCCCTGGGCGAACTGCCCGGCCTGCTCGGCGCGGCCGAGGCCGCCGCGCCCGCGAGCGGCTACGCCACCCGCTACACGATCGTCCCGTTCCTCAACAGTGACGACGGCACGGTCAACGTCTACCAGTCCGACGACGCGACGGACTTCCGCCTCCTCCAGTCCTCCGCCTACACCCCGCCCAGCAACCGCATCCGCGACGCGAGCATCTTCAAGCACACGGACGGCTACTACTACCTCACCTACACCACCCACACCTGGGAGGACGAGAGCACCACGATCGGCTTCGCCCGCAGCGCCGACCGGGTCAACTGGACCTTCCTGTACGACTACACGATCCCCATCACCAATCTGTCCCGGGCCTGGGCGCCCGAGTGGTTCGTGGACAGCGACGGCAGCGTCAACGTCATCGTGTCCTGCTCGACGACGGACGACGAGTGGATCTTCACCCCGTACGTCCTTACGGCGACCAACTCCGCCCTCACGGCGTGGACTTCACCGACCGCCCTCTCCGGTATCGGCTCCAACCACATCGACACGTACATCGTGAAGGCCGGCTCGACATACCACGCGTTCACGAAGAACGAGACGGCGAAGTACATCGAGTACGGCACCGCCGCCAGCCTCAAGGGCCCCTACACGATCTCCAGGACCGGCGACTGGGCAGGCTGGGGCAGCTACCGCGAGGGCCCCTCGGTGATCCAGCTCGACAACGGCGGCTGGCGGATCTTCTTCGACGGCTACGGTGACGGCAACTACTACTACAGCGACAGCTACGACACGTTCGCGACCTGGAGCACCCCCACCGCCCTGGCCACGCTCTCCGGCACGGCCAGGCACTTCACGGTGATCAAGGAGACGGTGTCGGGCGGCACCTCGCTGACGAAGAACGCGACCCGCTCCTTCCGGTCCGTCAACTACACCACTCGCTACTGGGAGGAGGTGTCCTCCCTCCTCAACCTCCCGGTGGTGACAAGCTCCAGCGCCACCGCCGACAAGCAGGCGGCCACCTTCACGGTGGTCGCGGGTCTCGCCGACTCCAACGGCTACTCCTTCCGCGACGCCTCCGGCAACTACCTGCGCCACTACGACTTCCGGGGCCGCTTCGACGCCAACGACGGCACGACGACGTTCGCCGAGGACGCCACGTTCATCGCCCGCACGGGCACGACCACCGGCTCGGTCCGCCTCGAGTCGTACAACTACCCCGGTTACTACCTGCGCCACTACAACTACCAACTCCGCGTGGACATCTCGGACGGCACCGACCTGTTCCGGCAGGACAGTTCGTTCCTTCCGGTGGCATCCTGGGCCTGACCTGCACCGCTGTTGAGGAAGGTGCACTAGTTGTGCACTGGGCGCGGGGTGGGGACGGGCCTGGTGACCAGGTGGGAAGGGCCCGGCGAGCAGCAGATCGCTCGCCGGGCTCTCGACGTCGAGGCATGGCTGCGGCCCTGTGTGCGCGGGTTGTGGCGAGGTTCACAGCTTATGCGTCATATGATATGCGACCGGGTAGCCCATGTCCGCAGACCGTAGAGGCGGATGGTCCCAGCGAGGTCGGCCGGCGGGTGCGGGCTGGTGGTGGCATGGGGTGCGTCGGGGTGGGGCAGGTTGGAGGCCAGGTATCAGGTGGCCCTCTCCGGCAGGCCGGCCGGGTCGGTGGTGGCCATGGCCAGTCGACAGGGTGAATCGGGTCTGTAACCGCCCAGGCGGGCATCGGCGGCCCGCCAGGTTTCGGTGTGCCCGTCGCGGAAGTGACGTTCCACGGGTGTCCAGTCGCCGGGATGCTTGGCATGCCGCCAGATCAGGGCGTGGGCCGCTTCGACGGGGGTGTGCGGCTGGTCTGCCGGAGCCCAGGTGCCGCGGTGCGGCTTGATCGCGTCAACGTAGGCCAGGCCGGCCTCGCGCAGTGCGAGGTACCAGTCGTCACTGGCGGAGTGGGCGCAGTCGGCGACCACCGCCCGGCAGCCGAAGCCCGCAGCCTTCCCGCGAGCGAAGTGATGCGCGAGGGTGTAGGGAGTCGCTAGCCCGGCCAGGTACTCGCGAAACCCTCGCCCCTGGGCCAGGCTGAAGAAGAGGTCGTCGAACCGGGCCGCGTAGTCCTCCAACGGACCCGGCGCAGGCGGACACGGACGGCGAGCGGTCATCTTCACGCTCCAGCAAGCACCGGCCTACGACCAACCCGACCTGCCGTCAACCCACGCCCCCACCGGATTTAACGAACTGCCGGGAGCCGCTGTAAGACCGGTAGTCGATGATATCCGAATTCGGGGCCTTGATCCCGTAGATGCAGATCCGGCATTTTACCGAACCATGGAATTGTTCATTCTCCTTGAGGGGAACCTTGCGCTTGACTTGACTTCGCTGGCATGGCAAAGTCGCGAGCAGCTCTCGAATCTTGGGGTGATGGCGGTCTGACCATTCGTCATCGGGGCTTACCGGAGCTCCCCACCCAACGGGACTGCGGCACAACTACTGGGGAAGAGTTGAATAAAAAGCTTGCCCGTCGGGGCGCTATTTTTTCCGCGATGGGGATCACGGCGACACTCGTTGGCGCATCCGCCGGCACAGCGGTTGCGGCAGCGCCTCGGCTGTTCGGGCGCTGACATCGGACACGCCTTCCCCTCCGGTGTCGACCAGCGAATTCGCGTCGGCTCCGGTTCTCTCGCAGATTCCAAGTGCGAATCTCCAGAGCTCGCTTTCTTATCCGGTCGAGGTAAACAGCGGTTTCCAGAGCGTAATGCTCACGCTGACGGTGAGTGGTGTGGTGGTGGTTTCGGATATCTGAGCCCCCGCTACAGTCAGGCGGTTCGTACCGAGGCGGCATTTTTGTCCCACTCGGCATGGTGCCGTTCGGCACGGGCAAGCCCTCGAAAACCGCACGCCGATACAAATGCGACGACACGGCCCCGGTGAGCAGTGGCACAGACCCCCTCAGCGCTGCCGCGAGGCCCTGCCATGACGCCCTCGAAGCAGGCGCTTGATCCGCCGGTCGATGCGAACGGCTCGTGGGCTGCCCCACCACCACCCCACCCCGGCCGTGCAAGCCTTTCGAGCGACTCGGCTCGAACCTTGCCGCCCAAGACTTCGACGAGGTGTTCCGTGAACGTGAGCCAACATCATGACGCCACCGGGATGCCGGTGCAGCAGCCCGGCGGCCGAGGTCGCCCCTCGCCAGGTCGGGGAGGGCGGCGCGGCGAGTCCCGCCTCATGGTCGAGCAGGTGTTCGCCGACGTTGCGGCGGGCCGTGCGGGTGTCCTGTTGGTCGACGGCGAGGCAGGCATCGGCCGGACCACCTTCCTCCACGAGGCTGCCGAGCTCGCGAGATCGATGGGCTTTCAGGTGGCCTCGGGCCGCTGCCATCCCCAGGAAATGGACCTCCCGCTGGGACTGGTCCGCCAGGCCTTCGACTCGCTGCACATCGGCGACATCGCGTCCGAGCTGCCTTGGCTGGCTGAGGGCCTGGAGGGGGCTCACGTGTCGTCGCCGGCACTGCTCGGCGTCCTGATCGAGCTGTACAGGACGTTGGAGCAGATGACTTCGCGCTCCCCCCTGCTCATTGTCGTGGACGACCTGCAGTGGTGCGACGAGGCCTCCCTGCGGGCGCTGGGCAGGTTCGCACACGAAGGCGCGCCCCCGTTTCCGCTGGCCGTGGTCGCAGCGGTGCGCATCGACGATGTGGCGGGTCACCCCGCCGCATTCGAGGATGCGACAGCACACCTGCCGCGCACCCGGCTGACAGGGCTTGCTTCGGGAGAAGTGGAGGCCATGGTCCGGGACGTGTTCCCGGAGGAACCGCACCCGGATTTCGTCGACACGTGCCGGAGGGTGACCGCAGGCAATCCCACGCTGTTACGGGCCCTGCTCCAGGAGCTGGTCCACCAAGGCGTCTCTCCGGCCGACGCGACGACCAGCGTGCTGGCTCACGCACCGGAATCGACCGCACGCGACGCTCTGGCGCGGATCGATCGGCTCGGTCCGGACGCGGCGACGCTGGCCAAGGCCGTGGCACTGCTCGGTGACGGAGCGGAGCTCGACCGCGCCGCCAGGGTGGCCGGTCTCCCGTACGACCAGGCGTTGGTCGCCGTCGACGCGCTGTGCGGCGCCGGAGTGCTCTCCAACGACTACCGGCTCACCTTCCGACACGCTGTGGTCGGCTCGGCGCTCGCCCGCTTCCTGCCCGTCGGCACAGTGACCATGCTGCGCGTCCCGCGCACCGAAGACCCGCTGCGGGGTCGCCGACGCGTACGGGCCCGTCGCTGGAGATCCGTTGCCTGGGAGGGTTCAGTGTCAGGCGGGCCGGCATCGAGTTGGATCTGGCGCAACTGAGGCCGAAGGCACGGAAGTTGCTTCGGCTGCTGGCATTGCATGTGGGCACAGCCGTCCACCGCGACCAGCTGCTGGACGAACTGTGGCCCGGTCTGCCGCCCGAACAGGGAGTGCGTAACCTCCAGGTGACGGTCTCCCGGCTGCGGGCGTTTCTGGAGCCGGGGGCCGACCGCGGGGCGTCCCGACTGGTGCTGCGCCGGGCGGAGTCGTACCAACTCGTCCTGGACGACGGGGCCGTCTGGGACATCGGGGAGTTCGAGCGAGCCCGGGGGGTGTGGCGCCGGGCTCGGTTGAGTACCGACGCGGACGAACAGGCGAAGCTGCTGCGTACGTGTCTGCGCTGGTACCAGGGCGATCTGCTGCCTGAGGACGGCGCCGCCGAGTGGGTGGTCGTGGAGCGCGCCAGGCTGCGCAACCAGGCGGCGGAGCTGTCGCAGGTGCTCGGCGAGCTGGAACTGGAGCTGAAACACTTCGACTCGGCTGTCCGGGCTGCTCGGCGGAGTCTGGCCCTTGATCCGTTCCGGGACGTCAGTTGGCGGGTGCTGATCTCCGCGTACCGTCTGGCCGGCGATGCCGCGGCGGCCGGCCGGGTGAAGCGGGAGTACGCGCAGATGCTGCACTCGCTGGGCAGTGGTTCGGACGAGCCGGGTACGCGACGGCCGGGAGCCGATCGGGGCTTGCGATCCCCCCAATGACGTCTGCGGACTCATGGCTGCTCGAAGAACTCCACCTCGCCGATGGCGACCTGCCGGTCGCGGGCCGTGCCGTAGGCCGACCGGAGCGTGAGGCGTATCTTCGTCACGCCGACGACCGGTATCCGGACCGTCTGAGGAGCTGGTTCGTCGTCGAGATGGACCGTCCGGTGCACCGGGACGCCCGCGGTGACCCAAGCGGTGATCTCCAGAGCGGCGGGGCGGGCCTGGCCGAGGAACTCGTTCTGGTTCGCCGAGGCGCCCGAGCTGATCAGGATACGGGCCAGCCGGAAGGGCTGGTCGAAATCGGCCTCGAACCATGTCCCGTCCGGCTTGCGCGTCCGGGAGGTGGCAGGCGCCCAGTAGCTGTTCCGGACGCCGTCGACGGCGTCCTTGGGCGGGTGACCGGAGACGGAACCCGATGCACGGACCGAGACGGCGTGTACCGGTACGGGCGCGGTGAAGCGGTTACGCAGGGCGCTCACGGCGGAAGGGCCGAACGTGATCCCGGCCCACACCGCGGCTGCCGACACGGCCGAGGTGAGGAGCACCGAGACCAGGCGGCGGAGTCTGCTGCGTCGCCGCCGGCGCGATACCCGTCGCCGACGCCACTTCTGCCACCAGCGGCGCCACCAGGACACGGTCGTGGCGGGCGAATCCTGGGTGAGCGGGGCGCCGCAGCGGCGGCAGAACGCGCGCTCGGCCGGGTTGGCCGTGCCGCAGGCCGCGCAGTCGACGTCGTCCGGCCGCGTGACGTGGTCGTCCTCGACGGGCACCGCGACGGCGGGCCGTGGCGGTGTGGCCCGTCCGGGCTGCACCGCCACCGTGCCGGGGCCGACGGACGGCGGTGACGCCTGCGCCGCGGGCTCGGGCGGCGCCGGGCGGCCCGGTGGTGCCAGGTCCGGTGGTGCCAGGTCCGGCGAGGTGCCGGAGGGCGTGGTCGGCGCATCCGCGGCCTCGTGCGGCGCGTCCCACTCCATGAACGCGCCGCATACGCCGCAGAAGTCGTCGCCGCTCTGCGCCGCAGCGCCGCACTGATCACATGTCCGTGCCATGTGCTGTCCGTTTCCGGGCCGGTGGGGCCGCTGGTCGTGGTGCCGTCCTGGCGAAACGTGTCGTCGAGCGTCAGGGCGGGCCCGGAGGTATCACCTCAAGGGTGTAGGGGACGTGTGCGGGCCGGTTTGCTTCGATCAGCGCCGCCAGCCTGCGCAGGGGCACCGCGGCCGGGTCGGCGGCGCGGATCCGTACCCGGACGCAGGGCTCTGGAGAGCCCGGCAGATCGCCCCCGGGGGTGGCGCTCCATGTGGCCCCGCCGGTGTCGCTCACCTCGGCCGTCAGCCCGAGGACGGCCTGGATCTCGTCGGCCAGCCCACGGGCCGTGCCACGCCGCGCGTGCCGGCGCGTGGTGCCCGCCACCGCTTCCCGGCGTGCGTCGAGTGGCTGCCTCTCGGTGAGGGCGGGGTCCGCCGCCACCCAACTCGCCAGCCAGGGCAGGAAGTCCGTCGGGGCCAGCCGGGGGTTCCAGTACGCGTCCAGACAGTCGAGTACGCAGAACACCGGTGCGAGGATGTCGTCGAAGGCGGCGACGAGCCTTCTGGTGAGGTCGTCGTCCAGGTAGGGGCCGGGGAGCCGTTCGCCGAGCGGATGCGGGGAGAGCAGTCCTTCGACGGCTGCCCGGCCGGCGGGCGGAGCAGGGGTCACGGCTCCTCCACCCGCACCTGGTGCTGGTAGGAGAACACCAGCGCATGCGCGTCCAACTCGACCCGGTCAACCGGGGAACCGCGCTCCGCGGTCAGCGGATTGGCCGCGAACAGCCGGATGTCCTGGACGATTTCCACCCCGGGAAGGTGTTGCAGCACCGCGTGCACCTCTCCGGTCCGCACGGGCCGGCCGAACGGCCAGCCGGTGCCGTCGGGCCCGCCGACCAGCGGGTTGAAGTACCGGTGAAGGGCGTCCAGGGCCTGCTCGCGCAGCCGTCCCGGTTCCGCCGAGGACTCGGCGGCCAGCCGCGCGACCACGGTGACCCCCTGGTAGTACGGCGGTTGGACCAGCAACCGGGCTCCGACGGGCCGGCGTTCGTCGAGGCGGGCGGTGATCGTGGCGAGCATCTCCTGCGGGGGGACGAGTTGTTCGAAGCGCAGCCGGTCGCCGGGCTCCGGTACGGCCTGCGGAACGACCAGGACCCGCACCCCGCCCGCGTCCGTTCCCCCGCCGGCCGGTATGCAGCGGATCCGGGCGGCGGACGGGGCGGCCTGACGGGCGATCAGCTCGTAGTCGGCCACCGTCACGGCCCGGTCGTGCGATCGCAGCTGGAGCGGACCGCGCACCATGGCCTCGGCCGGCGTCTCGCCGTCCGCTCCGCCCGCGGCGGCCCGCCGGTTCTCCACCCTCGAGATGTACGGGATCGAGCTGCGCAGCACGGTGAGGGACCGGCGGGCGACATTGCCGTGGCGTCCTCCGCCGGTGCGGTAGCGGCGGACCCGGATGCGGGCGCCCTTGGGCGGGACGGCGCCGTAGTGCCGCAGTGTGCCGTCGGGTTCCCGTACCGCAGGGCCGAAGACGACCTCTCCGGCGGTCGGGTTCAGCCGAAGATGGCCGTCGCCGGGCCGGGAGTCGCCGAAGGCCTCGACGGTGGTCCACTCCTGCCAGCCGCCGCCGTCCGAGACCTCCACCACGAACGGCTCGGTCCCCAGGAGCACCGGGGGCCGGCCGACGGTGAAGCGCTGGCCGGGCACGCCCGCCGATTCCCCGAGGATCTCGCCGGTGACGGTCTCGGCGTGGACGGCACCGGCGGTACCGCCGACGGTGCAGGCCGAGGCGCTGCGGATGACGGGTGAGGCGGAGTAGCCCGGCAGCTCGGGCAGGCCGGCGGTCACCCGGCAGCGCAGCCAGCCGGCCCGGTGGCCGACCAGCGTGGCGTCGGCGTGGCCGGCGGGCACGTGCAGCACGATGTCACCGGCCCGGTTCAGCCCGCCCGTGGTGTCCTGGTCCACCTCGCACGGCAGCCACTTCGCGCCGTCGTACGCCTCCCAGCTCAGTGGCGGATGCCGGGGGTCGATGCCGGTCCCGGACACGCTGCTGTCCAGCCTGAGCAGCACTGTGCACCGCGGCACGGCCTGGGACAGCCCGAGGAGCAGGGCGTCGCCGACGGCCGGCGGGTCGGTGAAACAGGGAAGGCCCTCGTCGCGCAGGAGCTCCGCGGTGCGCTCGACCGGTCGGGCGTCCACGGCCTGCGTGGACACCAGGGCCAGGGTGCACGGGAGGATGCTGAGGTCGTCGGTCGTGGCGAAGACCTTCGCGTCCTCCGTCTCGGTGCGCACGGTGCCGATCTCGGTGCCTTCGCGCAGTACCACGGGGTATGGCTGCGGGGCGGACAGCCAGAAGGTGATGTCCGTCCTGGCGGCGGAGGGCGGCAGCAGACCGGTCCCGAGCAGGTCCAGGAAGGCGAGGTAGGACTTCTCCGGCACCCGGTTCAGGCGGTACAGCAGCTGGTCGGTCATGTGCGCGAACGCCTCGATGAGGGTGACGCCCGGGTCCGAGACGTTGTGGTCGGTCCACTCGGGGCAGCGCTGCTGGATGAACCGCTTGGCCTCGTCCACGAGTTGCTGGAAGCGGCGGTCGTCGAGGTCTGGCGCGGGCAGGGCCATCAGCGGACGTTCTCCTGGTCGTACGGGGTGCTCCGGCCGCCGAGGACGCCGGTCACGGGGTCCTCGGCCGAGGGGATCACGTAGAAGGGGAAGACCAGACTGCGCGGGTTGTTGGTGCCCCGCACGGTGTAACGGAGGTCGATGTAGAGGGTGCCGGGCTCCTGGGAGTCGAAAGCCACCTCGACGTCGGTCACCCGGATGCGGGGCTCCCAGCGGTCCAGGGCCCGGCGGACCTCGTACGAGATGAGCCCCGCCGTGTCCTCGTTCGCCGGGGCGAAGACGTGGTCGTGGATGCCGCAGCCGAACTCCGGCCGCATCGGGCGCTCTCCGGGTGCGGTGGCCAGGATCAGCCGGATGGACTCCGCGAGCTCCTGCTCGCCGGTGGCCATGGAGATGCCCCCGGTGGCGCTGATCCGCAGCGGGAAGGCCCAGCCGGAGCCGATGAACCGCTCAGACACCCGGACCACCTCCCATCGGCCCGGTACCGGTGGTGTGCCTGCTCAATTGAGCTTCACCACCCCGCCCTTGATCGTGCATTCGGACCCTCCGTCCAGGTTGAGGCCGGCCTTCCCGGACACCGACACTGACTGGCCGGTCAGCGTCAGCGCACCGGAGCCGGCGTCCAGGGTGATGCCGGCGCCGGTCACGGTGACCTCCTTGGCGGCGGTGATGGCCACCTTTCCGTCGCTGTGCACGGTGATCACGGTGTTCTGCTGGTCGAGGTGGAGGCTGAGCCGGTCCTCGTGGGTGCGCAGCCGCACCCCGGCCGGCCCGCCGGCGGCATCGAGGAGTTCGACGCGGTGGCCGCCGCGGGAAGCGATGGACCGCCGGTTGACCTTCCCCGTCCCCGTGTCGACGAGCTGCAGGCTGTCGGGCGTCGGCTGATCGACCCCGTTGTAGAGGCCGCCGATCACATACGGCCGGTCGAGCAGGCCGTGCTCGAAGGCGACCAGGACCTCGTCGTGCACCTCGGGGCAGATCACGCCGCCACCGCCGGCCCCGCCCCACTGGACGGTGCGCACCCAGTCGCTGACGTAGGCCGGCTCACCGGGCTTCGCGTCCGACAGCCAGGGAAAGCTGAGCCGGACCCAGCCCTGCCCGCCCAGCTCGGCCGGGGCGCAGACATCCGTCACCACGCCGATCGCCACCCCCGGCACCCGGGCGGACCGGGCCGGGGCACCGGCTCCGGTGACCAGGCCGTGCAGGGTACGGTCCTGCCGTGCGCTGACGGTGATCGTGGTCTGGTAACCGGCACCGGGACGGCTGGTGTGGCGGGTCGCGGTGACGGTGTACCTGCCGTCGAAGGGCGCTCCGGCACCTGACAGGCGGACCGGCCTGCCCACGCGCAGCCGCGGGTTGCCGAGGACGGTGATCTCCAGTTCGGCGATCGCCGAGGCCACCTGCGCGGCCAGTGCCGCGACAAGGGTCTGCACCTCGGAGTCCTTCCGGCAGGCCGCGTCGGTGACCAGCAGCTCCGCTTTCGGGAAGGGCCGTACCGCCTGTCCCGGCTCGATGTCGATCAGTGGCGAGGTGCCGGCTCGCACCTCGTGCTCGGACCGCAGCGCCTGCTTGCGGCTGACGTCCCAGCCGCGGACCGAGACCTTGTCGACCTGGCCGACGGCTCCGACCGAGGACCGCAACGCCAGGACGTTCTCGCCCAGTCCGATCACATACGGGTCCCGCGCCGCCGACTCGCCCGGTCCCGGCGCGGTGGTGGCCGGGACGGGGGCACGGAAGTGGAACCTGCCGTCCTCGACGACGGCCTCCCGGTCGTTCTCCTCGGCCAGCGCGGCCAGGAACTCCCAGTCGGTGGTGTTCGACTGGGTACGCAGCTGATACGCCACTTGGGTCTTGTCGATGTCGCCGAGCGGAATCCCGGCCCGGGCCGCTACCTCGGCGGCGATGTCCGAGGCGGTCCGTCCGGCGAAGGCGCTGATCCGGCGGCCGCGCCGCAGCCGGTGCGACAGGTCGAACGCCCGGATCGTGGTGAAGCTGCCGTAGCCGTCGAACTCCGCTTCCAGCGTGACCACTTCACCGCTGAACAGGGTGGTCGCGGGTTTGTCGGTCCGGATGGTGAGCTCGGTCCCGATGCCGATACCGGTCGCGGCGATCAGCTTCCGATCCGGGTCCTGGTAGCGCAGCTGGGCGACGGCGGGCAGGCTGGCGCTCTCCTCCACGCAGATCTCGACCGCCGCGTGGTTCCACGGTGGGGAAAGGACCTTGGGCGCCTCGACGACGAACATCGGCTATCTCACCGCCGCTTCGTCGCGGGCCGGCACCAGAATCTCGGTACCGACAGACAGCAGCAGGGGGTCCTCGATACCGTTCGCCTCCGCGATCAGCCGCCAGACCGTCGGATCGCCGTACTCCTGATGGGCGAGCAGCTCCAGGCTGTCGCCGGCTGCCAGCCGGTGCACCCGACGGCCGGTGAGCGACCCCGAGGTCGGGTTCTGACGCGGCGTCGGATTTCCCGCCTCGGTCAGCCGGACGCCGCATGTGGCGCGCAGCGGGCTGCCGTTGGCGTCGAAGAGCGTGTAGGTCACACTGACGTCCTCCAGATATCCGAAGAACGCCACGTCGGTGAAGCTTCCCCAGCTGAATTTCACCCAGGGCGCGCACGGAGCCTTCGCCTCGATACTGCGCGCAGTCGGCGCGCACCAGCTCAGCAGGCGCTCGGTGCCCTCGGCGACGGACGGGTCATGGGCCGCGCTCGAGTCGAGGAAGAGTTCGACGGTGAGCCTGCGCGGCAGCACCCCCGTGAACTCCGGAGCGGCGACCTCTTCCGCGCTACGGCTCTGGTGGCTGACCCAGCCCGCGCTCCGGGTCAGTTCGAGCTGGTTCGGATTGAACTGGAAGGTGATCGCCCCCAGTTCCGAGCCATGCGGCTTACCGGGCTGTATGGGCGGCTCGTAGGCGGTCAGGACGGCTTGGGCGGGCATGGGAACGCCTTCGACAGGTAGAAGCGACAGGACAGGGACGACGACAGGTGAGTCGGGGCCATCAGTGGAAGAAGCCGTGATGGGCCAACTCGATGCTCTCGACGGCGCCCTGGGAGGACGCCGGGTCGAACGACGGGCCGCTCCAGCCGACCACGACCACATCGCGCAGGGACCACTCGACGATCGACTCGGTCAGGTTCGGGCGCAGCGCCGAGATCTGTGCCGTACCGCGGGTGACCCGCTGCGACATGCCGGCGAGGAAGCGCGTCACCTTCGTCGACTCCGCGGTCAGCGGCCTGGTCATCGTGACGTTGGGGAAGCTGACGCGGGTCGGCAGCTGCCATACGAAGCCGTTGTTGCCGCCCTCGACCCGCTGCTCCACCTCGACCTGAGCGCTCAGGCCCTGGCAGGTGGTGAAGTGGCCCAGATCGATGCCGTCGATCCGCAGTTTGAAATGGACGCTGGTGCCGGGGTACTCCATGTGCTGCTCCTGTCCTCGCTACCGTCGCGTTCGTCACATCCCCGTCGGCCGACCGGAAACCGTCCGGACGACGCGGATCACCACCACTCACCGTCGAGCGGGCGTCCGGCCCGTTCGCGGCCGAGCCGCAGCTCCGCGCGCAACAGCCGGCTCAGCGGTTCGACCAGGTGGTGGGCGAGCTGGTCCAGTTGGGAACGGCCCAGTCGAAGGAGTTGCTCGGCCTCGCCCGCCACGGGCGTCGTTCCCGTCGGCGTGGTGTCCGCGTGGCTGCGCGCGGTGGACGGCGGCGGCCGCTGCGCCGTCCCGGGACCACCGGACGCCGGCGGCACGGCCGCCGCCGTGGTCTTGGGCGGCCGCTCGTACTGCCGGCGACCGCCCGCGGTCACGCTGCCGGGCGAGGGCACGTCGCGACGTACGAGGACGGGCGGACCCGGGGCAGGCTCGGGCTCGCCGGGCCGGTCGACCGGCAGGGCCGGGGGGCCGCCCGGGAACTGGCCGGGCAGCGTAACGGCACTGGGGATGCCGCCGTTGACCTGCGGTGCCGGGGCCTGGACGGATCCGGCACCGATGCCCGCGAGAGCGGCTGCCGGAGGCAGAACAGGCAGCGGCGATGCTGGGGTTGGGGCTGGGGCCGGGACGGTGAGGGTCGCCGGCGAGCCTCTCTCCCCGGTACGGGTACGGGCGTGCCTTTCGGGTGCGGTTACGGCGCGTTGTGCGGGTGTGTCCGGGGTGGGTGACCGGTGTGCGGGTGTGTCCGGGGTGGGTGACCGGTGTACGGGGGTGTCCAGGGTGGGTGACCGATGTGCGGGTGTGTCCACGGCGGTGTGCCGTCCGCTCGCGGCCGCCGGGCCGACCGTGAGCGGCACGGCGGTCGGCCCGGCGCCGGGGGCACGTTCGGAAGCCGCCGTCCGCCGGAGGACGGACGTGGTCTCCCGTACGCGCTGGACCAGTCGCGCCGCGCGGCCCGGCCCTCGGTGACCGGCCACCACGGAGCGGGGCGCGGAAACCGGCTGGGATGCCGGGTCCGCCGCTGCGCGACGAAGAGCGGGCGGCGCCGGGAACCCGTCGCCGTCGGGTGCCCGCCGCTGGACGGACGGCGGGGTGACCGGCGAAGCGGGCGGCGCCCACCGCACCGGCATCACTGCCGCGGCGGCCCCGATGGAGACGGGCCGGGAAGCCGTCGGCGCCGTGTCGCCGGGCAGGACCGCTCGCAGCGGGCGCTCGGCCAGCAACTGGACGTGGTGTTGTCGAGCAGGGACCGACATGGGCACTGCCCCGGCCACCCGATCGCCGGGTACGGCATCGCGGTGCTGTCCGGAACGCGGCCCTTCCGGGACAGGCAGGCCCATCACCGTCTCAGCCGCTCCCGGCGGACCCGCTGCCCGACGAAGGGACAGCTCGGCTGCCGGCTGCGGGCCCACGACCGTCGAACGCTGTACCGGCGCGGCACCGTCGGCTTCCGGGGCGGCCGTCGCGGTCTTCCGGGAGCGCGCGGGTCCCTCGGTGCGGCGCGGGGAGGAGTGCTCGCGGCTCTCGGTGACTGCCTGACGGCGGGCCTGTGGTCCCTGCCCCGGCTTCGTCTGTTGCCCGGTGGTCGTGGCCTGGCCTGATGAGGTGGCTGTGTCCGTTCCGGGCGTGGCCGTCCGGTGGGGCGGCTGCTGGCCGGCAGGGCGGGCGTGTGGGCCTCGCCGGGCCGGTGGGCCGGCGGGCGGTAGTGACGGGTTCACCGGACCGGTCCGGCCGACGTCTTCCTGCGGCGCCGTCAGTCCGGTGTCTCCCGTCGCCCTCCGCTGGACCAGCGGAGGCGGAGTGCCGGGCTTCACCCCGGACTCGCCGGTGGAGGTTTCCGGCCTGACGGTGGGAACTGCCGGCTGTGGGCCCACGGGCGTCGAACGCTGTATCGGCACGGCACCGTCGGCTTCCGGGGCGGCCGTCGCGGTCTTCCGGGAGCGCGCAGGGCCCTCAGGGCGACGCGCGGGGGAGTTCTCGCGGCTGTCGGGGACTGGTTGACGTTGGATCCGCGGTGGCTGTGTCGGCCCTGCCCCGAACCCGGTGGCCGTGGCCTGGTCCGATGGGGCGGCTGTGTCCGTTCCGGGTACCACTGCCCGTCGGGGCGACTGCTGTTCGGCTGAGCGGGCGGGTGGAAGTCGCGGGTGCGCCGGGTCTGTCCGGTGAGCGTCTTCCAGGGCTGCCCTCGGTCCGGTGTCTCCCGTCGCCCTCGGCTGGACCAGCGGTGGTGTGGGGCCCGGCTCCGTCAGCGGCCTGGTGGTGGGAGTTCTGGGCCTGTCGGTGGCTGTTGCCGGCGCTGTCTGCCGGGTCTTCGGCAGGACAGGGCCCGGACCTGTCTCGTCCATCGGTGACAGCGATGGACGAACGGTCTTGCCGGGGGTCGCCGGAGGGGGCGCTGATGAGCGCTGGATCGGCGGTGGCGGGGGGCCGGGCTGTGCTCCGGACTCGCCGGTGGAAGTTTTCGGCCTGGCCGTGGGAGTCGTCGCGGTCGGCCGCCCAGCCGCCGGACCCTCCTCGCCGACCCGCGGCAACTCGGGCTCAACGACCTCGCCGGAAGCAGCCGGAGCCGGAGTCGACGCCGCGCCGACCCGCGGCAACTCGGGCTCAACGACCTCGCCGGAAGCAGCCGGAGCCGGAGCCGGAGTCGACGCCGCGTTCCGCTGGACCACCGGCGGCGGGGAACCGGGCGCCGTCCCGGACCCGCCCACCGGTGTGCCCAGCCCCATCCGAGTCCCGGTACCGGGACCGGGACCGGGACGGGCGTCCGCCGGAGCGGGTGCGGCTGGACGGGAAGGACCGGGGAAGGCGTCGGTGTGTACGGTCGTCGGTCCTGCGGCGGGCCGGGCAGAGGCGGGCAGGGCGGGCAGTGGCGCGCCCAGCCCGGCCCTCGGCGCGGCGGAACGCTGGAGCGTCGGCTGAGCAGTCGGCCCGCCGCGCTGACCCGGAGTCGGGCGCGGCGGCGTTTCGTCAGCCGGACCGGGAGCCGTCGTCTCCGTCCGCCGGTCGCTGCGGGCGAGGGGGACCAGTGGCGGCCGGGTCGCTGTCGCGGGGCCGGCTGTCCGGGCAGCGGGACCGGTCTGGGGGACGCTGGGCCTGCGAATCGGCGGAAGTACCGGTGCGGCCGTCGTCAGCGGTGGCGCCGACTCCGAGGTGACCCTGTGGGGCACCGTTGCCCGGGCCACCACCCGGGGTGCCCGGGGCGGTGACACGGCGGGACCCGGCGCCGGCTCCGGCTCCGGCACGATCGCGGCATCCGGTCCGCCCCCGGCTTCGGCTTCGGCTTCGGCTTCGGGGATCGGGGCCGTCGGCCACACGTACGGCAACCCGGTCGCCGACTCCCGGTGTACTGCCTCGCCGGCCGGCCGGACGGCGGTCGCGGTCACCAGTCCACCGGGCGCGGAGTCCATCACGAGATGGCTGAGCCCCGTGTCGAAGACCGGCATCCGGTGCGAGGCCAGCCGGTTCCGGAAGCCGGGCGGATCCGAGACGAGCGCCTGGTCCGCCACGGCACGCTGGATCCGCGCCAGGGAATGCCAGCCTGGGTCAGCGGCACGCGCCGGTCC
The DNA here is from genome assembly GCF_019091475.1 of Streptomyces sp. GbtcB6. Taxonomy (NCBI): domain Bacteria; kingdom Bacillati; phylum Actinomycetota; class Actinomycetes; order Kitasatosporales; family Streptomycetaceae; genus Streptomyces; species Streptomyces sp. GbtcB6. Next base: position 126,865 of record NZ_JAGXJL010000023.1, read on the forward strand.
GTCCGTCGTGCCCGGAATCCGTCCGGAGTCCGGCGCGGAGCCGGACGCCGACGATGCGCCGGGCAGGCTGCCGCCTGCCGTACGGCGCGGGCGCAGCCCCCGCAGCCAGTCTCGCGCTGACATGGTCCGATCCCTCAACCTTCGTTGATCCTGGTGTTGATACGGGCGATCTGGGTCACCCAGCGCAACCGCTCCGCGTGGGTGAGGCCGAGGATCTCCTCGGACGGCCAGTGGAAGTGGTAGGCGATGTACGCGGCCTCCTCATAGAGCCGGTCGGCCGCGTACGTCACGATTCCCCCAGGCGCCCACCTGCCAGGTCGATCTCGAACGCCGCCTCGCAGCTGGGGCAGGTGACGGCGGCCCGGGTGTGGCCCTCCGCGTTGATCCGCTGGTAGAAGTCCTGGAGGAAGGCCAGGTCCGAGGCGAAGAGCTGCTCGATGACACCGGCATGGATGGTGGTGACGGCCCCGATCCGGGTGACCACCAGGCCGAGCAGGACCACCGAGAGGTAGGCAGGGTTCTCCTTCACCCGCAGATCGGCCAGCGGCGACAGCTCGTCCCGCGCGGTGGCCAGACGCATGGTGCCCTGACGGTGGATCGTGCCGGCGTCGTCCACGTAGCCGCGCGGCAGTTCGAACTCGTACTCCGTCCGGATACGTCCCGGGGCCGGGGGAGCGGCGTCCGCCGCGCTCCCGGGCGGGGCCGCTTCCTCCGGACCGGCCGACGGTGAGTCGGCGAGGAGCGCACCGGATCCCGTGCGGCGTATCACTGGAACTCGATGTCCTCGAACACGATGGTGACCTTCTCCAGGGCGGGCTGGCCGTCGCCCGCTTTCAGGCTCGGCCCTTCCCACTTGCTGGCCCAGGCGTTCTTCAGGTTGATCGTCCGGTCCTGCTGGCCCTTGGCGTCGGTGAAGATGATGCTCAGCTGCTGGCGGGCCGCCGAGACGTCGCCGTTCTCGAAGGTCTGCTTGATCCAGTCGGTGAAGCTGCCGGCCTTGTCCATGCCGCGGGTGATCGTCACCTCACCGCCCTTGCGGGCGCCCGGCAGCTTGCGGATGATCAGCTTGCCCTGTGCGTTGACCTGGACGATGTCGATCGTGTCGAGCTCCATGGAGAGCCCGCTGACCTCCTGGACGGTCTCGACCTGGATGCCGCCGAGTTGGACCTTGAAAGTATGGGTGGCAAGCGTGTCGCCGGTGGTTGGGGTGCTCATCTGGTGCTATCGCCCTTCGGTGTCGGGGGAGCGCTCGGCGCTGGTCACTCGTTGACGAGGCTGGTGCTGTCGGAGAACTGTGCGAGGCGGAAGACGACGAACTCAGCGGGCTTCACCGGGCAGATGCCGATCTCGCAGACCACCCGTCCCAGCTCGATCGACGCCGGGGGATTGGTCTCGGCGTCGCACTTGACGTAGAACGCCTCACTCGCGGTCGCCCCGAACAGTGCTCCCTGGCGCCACTCCTCGGACAGGAAGGCCGAGATGTTACGGCGGATGGTGCTCCACAGGAACGAGTCGTTGGGCTCGAACACCACCCACTGGGTGCCCAGCAGCACCGACTCCTCGATGTAGTTGAACAGCCGCCGGACGTTGATGTACTTCCAGGCCGGGTCGGAGGAGAGGGTGCGGGCGCCCCACACCCTGATGCCGCGGCCGGGAAACACCCGGATGCAGTTGACTCCGATCGGGTTGAGCAGGTCCTGTTCGCCCTTGGTCACGTTCGTCTGCAACTCGATGGCGCCGCGTACGACTTCGTTGGCCGGTGCCTTGTGGACGCCTCGCTCGGCGTCGTTCCTGGCCCAGACGCCGAGCATGTGGCCGCTGGGCGGCATGAAGCGGTTCTGCCCGCTGGAGGGGTCGAAGACCTTGATCCAGGGGTAGTACAGGGCGGCGTACTTCGAGTCGTAGCCGGCGCCCTCCATCCGCCATTCCTTGACCTGACGCGGCGTCATTTCCGGCAGGGGGTCGATGACCGCGAGCCGGTCGCCCATCAACTCGCAGTGGGTGATCATCGCCGACTGGACGGCCTTGACGCCCTCCGCGTCGATCAGGCCGCGCTGGTAGGCGGACATCAGATCGGGCACGGCGAGCATGGTGATCTCGTCGATGGCCTCCAGCGAGGCGAAGCCGGTGCGGTTATCGGCGGCCCCGATGTACTCCTGCGGAGAGATCACCGCCGGGAGCGCGTCCACGGTGCCCGGGGCGGGGAGCGCGGGAGCCAGCGCGACGGTCTGCTTCTCGGGTCTGGCGGGCGTGCCGGCCTCCTCGACCAGGACGAACGCGGAGCGTTCCCTGACCTGGGTCACCACGTAGTTCTTGACGCCCTTCTTCGCCGAGACGTCGAAGCTCTCCACCTGCTTGCCGCCCTGCCGGACGAGCAGGGTGAAGCGGTCCCCCGCCGGGTTGTCGCCCGCCGGGTCCGCGACCTCCACGGTGACGTCGCCCTCGGTCCCGGGGCGGGTGGAGACCTTGAAGGACCCCAGTGCGACCGGGGTTCCGCCCGTGATCTCCTTGGGCCGCGCTTCGGCCGCGCCGCCGTCACCGCCCGAGTCGCCGACCCGGACGACGTAGGCGATGCCACCGCCGTTGGCGAAGTACCCGTAGACCGCGTGCGCAAGGTAGGAACCCTCGACGAAATCGCCGAAGGTCTCCGTGTACTGACTCCAGTTGGTCACCAGGCTCGCCGTGTGGAGGGGCCCCTTCTCGGCGAACCCGACGAAGGCGGCGACCGAGGTCCCCACCGCCTCGATCGGCCGGGGCCCGCCGGGGGCCTCCTCCACATATACGCCTGGGGACAGGTACGTCGGCATCCTTGCTCCCTGATCGGGGACTGCGCTTCATGTCGGAGCATTCCGTGTGACCGGGCGGGCTCACATGGCTGACCGTCACCTTCCCCGGGCAGCGAAGAGCTGCCCGATGGGGAAGCTCACGGCCGCCGGAGGGGGTAGGCCATGTGCCGTGGCCCAGCGATCAGCGCGGATACGTCCATCCCACGTCCGCGGCCGCCTTGGGGTAGGCGCGGGTGATCACGCGGACGTGGTTCTCCTCGAGGGCTTTCCTGCGCGCGCTGTGCCGGACGGTCCGGGTGTCGAGCAAGGTCTTGAAGTGCTGAAGGATCTGTTTCTCGGTCAGTCCGTCGCCGTTCTGCTCGAATGCGACCAATGCGGCCCTCGCCGTGCCTTCCGCGTGCCCGTTGGTGTTGGCCGACTCAAGCGTGGCACCGGGCAGGCTCTCGATGTAGACGAGCAGGGCGGTGACGAGGCTCTGGAGTCTGAGGACCGTGGTGACCTCGTCGGCTTCGTTGGCCGCGGCGCCCGCCGCCGTCAGCGCCGTCTTGGCCTCGCTCAGACGAGCCTCACGCTCCGCGCTGAACGGGAACCCCGCAGCGCGCAGCCGAGGCTCGGTGCCGGCGGTCTCCGCCAAGACCTGCGCCAGGCGCTCCAGGGCCTGAGCAGGCAAGGCATTGCGCACCGCGTTGCGAATCGCATCGACATGGACGACCCACGCGGTGGTGTGCGCCCCCATGGATGTGCCGTACGCGGGCCTGGGCCTGCCTTCCGTGACCAGGTCTGTGATCCGCCCGTCCGCCCCGAGGGTCAGCTGCGCCACGAGGGTGCCGACATCTTCGGCGTCGGATGATGTCGTCAGGGAGGAACTCGCGGAACCGGTCGAGACGTGGCTGGACGAACTGCTGGAGGAACTGCTTGAGCTGCTTGAGGAACTGCTGCTGGGGGCGGTCGAGTCGTCCTCCGCGGCAGTGAGGTCCTCCTTCCGCCTGCGCTTGCCGGCGGCGGTCGAGTTGTCCTCCCCGGCGACGAAGCCTTCCCTCCGCTTGCGCTCGCGCTTCGGCCGGCCGCTCTCCACGTCCATCGTCCTCGTCGAGGGAGTCGGCTCGGCCGGGACGGTCCCGCCGTTGCCTTCGACCACCGCCTTGTATGTCAGACGAGTGGCGATCGCCGACTGCCAGCTTGCCTCATCGTAGTAACGGAGCGATCCGTCCGCCTTGCGATTGTTGTTGAGGGCATCGAGTTGGTCGTCGATCTTCCTTATCTTCGCCAGGTAGTCGTCGATGTCCTTCTGCTGACGCTGCTTCAGGAGATACCCGACGCTGCTGTGGATTCCGGCTGCCACCTGGTCCGGATGGCTGGCGCTCGGCCACCCGACGGCCAGCACGCCTGGATAGGCCATCTCCACGGAGTACACGTGCTGCCGAATGATCTCTGCAATTCGCTGGTCCGGGGTGAGTCCCGGATCGAGACCCGGCGCGAGGGCCTCCAATACGGCAGGGTTGGTCTCCACGGCGGCCAGCACCGCGCCCTGAACGTCGAACAGGCCCAGGACTGCATCCTGAGCCTTCCCGGAGGACGTCTCGGCGCTCGTGTCCGAGAGGATCTGCACAAGAGTGGCATGGTGCTTGGCCTCCCCGTGCCCCTTACCGGCGCCGGACTGGGCCACTTCGTTGGTCTTCAGGGTCGTCAGCGGGATCAGTTCCCGGAACTGCAGGAACGCGGTCACCAACTGCTGGAGGATCGGCAGCTCCCGGGCCACGGCCGGATTCTCCTCGTTCAGGGCGGCATCCATGTCCGCCGCGGCCTGGTTGACGGCCACCTGGGCGGCCACCAGACGGTTCCGGTGCTCGTCCGGGAGCCGAGCGGCCATCGCGTAGCCGGGAAGCCCCAGGCAGGCTGCGCACAGCTGATAGATGTTCGTGGCCGCCTGTTGCGGGGTGTGTCCGACCACGGCACGCCAGACGGCGTGCTTCTGAACCGTGAAAGCGGTGGAGTGGTCGCCCATCGTGCCGGAGAAGGGGGAGTCGGGCCGGCCGCCGATCTCGATCTCGGCGACCCTGTCGTCATCTGTGATGTCCATGATCTGGGCGGCGAGACGCTGGATCGCGGGGTCCTCCGGACTCCCCTGGGCCGCCGGCCCCATGGGCCGCGCGTGCGGGTGGGCCCGCTGTACCGGTGCCGGCCCGGCCAGGATCCGCCGGGCGTTGTCCTCGGCGGCACGCTCGAAGCGGTCCCCGGGGTCGGATATCCGCAGTCCCGCGCCGTTGTCGGTGCCCGAGACGGGGCCCTCTTCCTGTTGCTGGACGTGGGTCAGCTCGTGGACCAGAGTCTGCAGGCCCTGCCCGCCCTCGCCGATCACGATGTGGTTCCGCGAGGTGAAGGCCAAAGCCCCGACCTCTGCCGCGGAACGTGCGGCGGCCGGCCCCTCGTGCACCCGCACGGCACTGAAGTCGGCGCCGCCGAAACGAGCCTCCATGTCGGCCCGCAGCGGCTCGGCCAGAGGCCGTCCCGGAGACCGGAGGACGTCGGGCACCGTCGACCGTTGCGAGGGGTCCGGTCCGGCGGCCGCATCGTCTTCCTGACGTTGCAGTAGACGGACGACCGCGGCGTTCCCGTAGGCGCGCTGCAGCGCGAGCACCGTCATCGGGCTGAGCCGGGCCTCGGCCCGCGGCGCGGTACCGGAATCGGTGGGGGATGCCGGGCGACGGCCGGGGCGGAGATTCTCTTCACCGTCTCGTGCGTGCAACGTGTCTCCTGAGGATCACGGGAAGGGTGTGGTCCCGCCCGGAGGACCGGCCGGGCCTGTGCCGTTCGTGCCGCTCGCCGGTGTCCGCTCGTGCGGCTGGAACCCGTGCGGCGGGAACTCGTGCGGCGGGAACTCGTGGGGGAGGAGCAGGCGGCCGAGCTTGCGGTACTCGCTCTGTACGGCCGCGACCAGGTCGGCCATCGCCAGCGGCCGCCCGGCCTCGGCCGCCAGATAGGCGGCGGTCACCGCGCAGGCCCGGATCGAGCCGCCGGCCAGTTCGAAGCGGGAACAGCGGTCGAGGTCGAGGTCGTCGCCGCGGGGCAGTTCGCGGCCCAGACAGATGTCCCACAGGGCACGGCGTTGCGCTGCGTCGGGCAGCGGGAAGTCGATGACGACGTCCAGCCGGCGCGTGAAGGCCTCGTCGAGGTTGGCGCGCAGGTTGGTGGTGAGGACCGCGATGCCGTCGAAGGACTCCAGCCGCTGGAGGAGATAGGCGCTCTCCAGGTTGGCGTAGCGGTCGTGGGCGTCCTTGACCTCGGAGCGCTTGCCGAACACCGCGTCGGCCTCGTCGAACAGGAGGATGCCGTTGACCTCGGCGGCCTCGGTGAAGATCCGCTCCAGGTTCTTCTCCGTCTCGCCGACGTACTTGTCGACGACCGTGGACAGGTCGACCACATAGAGGTCGAGCCCGAGGTCGGCGGCGATCACCTCGGCGGCCATGGTCTTGCCGGTGCCGGAGTCCCCCGCGAACAGCGCCAGCACCCCTCGGCCGCGTCCGCCGCCGGGGCGCATCCGCCACGCCCCCAGCACCTGGTCCCGGTGCCGGGCGCGGAGGGCCAGCTCGCCGAGGTTCGCGGCGGTGGCCGCGGGCAGGACGAGGTCGTCCCAGCCGACCGCGGGTTCGATGCGCCGGGCGAGCCGTTCCAGACCGGAGGCGTTCTGGGCGCGGACGCCCGCGCGCAGATGAGCGGCCGTGACCGGGCCGTCCGTGAGCAGCGACTGCCGGCGCGCCGCTGCCCCGGCCCTGGCGATCTGCTGGGGGGTCAGGGACAGCGGAGCGCACAACCGCCCCACGTCGACGCCATGGTCGAGCCGGGCTCCGTCGAGGGCCTGCCGCCACAGCGACTCCCGCTGCGCCGGGGTGAGCGGGCCCGCTGTCACCAGCAGCGGGCTGTCCTCGGCCCACCTCGGGTCCCACCCGGTACGGCCGGTCAGCAGCACCGGGACGGGCAGGGCCGTCAGCCGGCGCAGCAGCCGCGCGTGGTCCGGGGTCGGTGCGTCGACCGGGCCCGCCACGACCGCGGCTCCGCGCAGCCGGGCCTCCCTGGCCAGCTCCGTCAGCAAGGGCTCGGGCACGGGTTCGGCGGCGAGCACGGCGAGGTCGAGGTGCAGGGCGGGGCGGGAGGCCGCGGCCAGGGCGGCGGCGGCCAGCGTGCTGGCGCCGCCGCCCGGTTCCTCGCGCAGGTAGGCGAGTCGCGCACCGGCCCGTACCGCGTGACCGAGAGCGCCGGAAGCGGCGGAACCGGCCGCTGGGACGGCCGGCGGCGGGCGCAGCACTCCGCCCAGTGCGGGGTCGGGGGTGTCGTCGCCCAGGAGGTGGGCGACGACGCGGTCCGGCACCCGCAGGGCGCGGGAGAGGAAGGGCCGGTCGGTGTCCTCCACGAGCAGCAGGCCGCCGGTGACCAGGGGGGAGCAGGGGGCGAGGCGTGACCGGGCGGCGGAGTGCGGCGGGCCGGACCCGGTGAGTTCCAGGGCGAGTCCGATGCCGGCCCGGCGGCGGGTGACATCGTCGTTGAGGTAGCCGTAGAGCTGCTCGAAGCGGCGGTCCGTCTCCGGGAGGACCGCGATCAGCAGGAGCTCGACGTCGAGTGGGGTGAGGGCGAAGTTCCGGGCGAGGTCCCTGAGGGGCAGTCGGGCGCGTGCCTCCTCGGCCCGGTCCGCTTCGGCCTCCGCCTCCAGCAGTGCGGTGTCCCCGGCCTCCGGTGGACCGCCGGTCGCGTCGCTGAGGATGCGGTCCAGGTCGGTTTCCGACAGGTACAACCCTCGGAAGGGGTCGTCCGGGGCCGGGTCGCCGCCGCGGCGCTGCTCGACGGCGTGCCGGATCCGGCGCTCGACGAGCCGGAGCCGTGCGGTGAGATGGCGCTGTCCGGCGTCGTCCGGCACGGTGACGGGCGATGGTCCGTCGGCTGTGACCGTCATCCCGGTGCCTGCTCCGGCCGGGAACGGCGGCTGTCCGTGCCACGCACCCGGCGCACGCCGACGGTGGTTTCCAGGGCGTCCCCTTCATAGCGTGCTCGGCGGAGCTCGGGTCGGGTCCGGTCGTCGGTCCGGTCGGAGGTGCGGACCAGCAGGCCGTCGGTGACCGGCGGGCCGACGGGCCGGGGTGCGGCGGACAGCGGCGCCGTCACCACCAGGTCCAGGGAGGGCTTGAGTTCGCCACCGAGGGCCGACCACACGTCGGCCAGTGCTCTGCCCTCGCCGGGCGGCCGCGCGATGGTGCAGGAGACGGTCAGCCCGAGGGCCGCCAGGGAGCCGGTGAGGCGCTCGGCGGGCAGTGAGGGGCGGGCCATCAGCCCGGCGAGCAGGGTGGCGAGCAGCCGGTGCTCGTCCTGGGGGCGGGTGGTCCAGGCGGTGACGAGGTAGGACAGCTCGAACCAGCGGGGCGGTTCGTGGACGGCGACCGTGGTGCCGTCGGCCGAGTGTTCGGGCCGTCGGCCTTGCTGACGGTGGGCCAGGGACTCCCGGAGGTCGTAGAGGAACAGGTTGACGGCGGGGGCGTTGCGGCGGGCCGCCCAGTCCCGGGTGGGTGCGTCGAAGGCGACCTCGACGCCGGCCGGGCCGAGGACTTCGGCGGTGAGCAGCCCGTGGAGGGCCTCGTCGACCTCGTGGATCACCGGTCGGCCCCGTTCCGCGAGGGAGCGTCTCCGAACAGCGGCGGGCCCCAGACCGGTTGGCTCACCAGGAAGGCTGTGCTGACCGGGGTGTAGCCGGTTCCGCTCGCGGTGATCGTGCGGGCCCCTGTCTCGTCACCCGGCATGATCAGCAGCTGGGCGGTGAAGCTGCCGTTCCGGGCGGGGACGACGGGCGCGCTCGCGGCGGTGAGCCCGGGTTTCCAGACCAGCTTGACGGGCACGCCCGGCGGGAAGTCACGGCCGCGCACGGACGTCACGAAGCCCGGAGGGCCGACGGCCGGGGCGGCGATGACGGCGGGCTGGAGCACGCGCAGGGTCTGCCGGGCGCGGCTGCTCTTGGGCGCGGGGTCCGGCATGGCCGCGGCCGTGACGGACCCGGCGAGGTGGAAGGTGCCGGCCGACGTCGGTGTGACGATCAGCTGGACGGCGACGGACGCGCCGGGGGACAGATCTCCGAGACTGCAGCCGTCGGCCGGATCGCAGCCGAAGGGCCAGTGCGTGGCCTGGAGGCCCTTCGGGATCACGGGCCGCAGCGTGACCCCGGTCGCGGGCTGCGCCGCGGGGTTGGTCACGGTGTAGGTGAGGGTGACCGGACCGCCGACGTAGGCCGGGGCGGGTGCGGCGGTGATCCGCAGGGCCGGTGCGGTGGCCGGGTGCCCGCCCGCGCTCACGTTCGCTCCGGCGTGATTGTCGCTGAGGTCCGGGTCCAGGACCCAGCCGTCGGTGCTCCAGCTGATCGCGTGGACCCCGGCGGTGTCGCCCGTCAGCCGGGCTGTCACCAAGACTGTCCGACCAACCGTCAGAGAACCGAGAGTGCAGCGGAATTCGGCCGCCCGGCAGCTTCCGCCCGGCGCGTCGAGGGCGGTGAGGCGCAGACCGGCGGGTACGGCGAGGGTCAGCTCGACACGGGAATCGACGGCGGGCCCCTGGTTGGTCACGGCGATGACGAGGGTGGCGGCCTGGCCCGGCGAGGCGGAGGGCGCGGGCGCCGGCGCCGAGGTGGCCAGGTCGGCGGTCGGCTGCCAGGTCGGTTCCGCCTCCTGCCCGGAGCCGGCGTCGAGTGTGTGGACCGACGGGCCGGAGACGGGCGTGACCGCCCCGGAGGCCGGGTCCACGATCACCAGGTGTGGGGACGGAGTGTCGAAGCGGGAGGCGTCGGCGCTGACGATGATCCTGCTGCCGTCGGGGGACCAGGACGGGGCGCCGCAGAGGGGGGTATCCGCCCCGGGCAGGCAGGACGTCGGGGTGCGCACATGGTGCCCGTCCGCGTCCATCAGGCCGATGCGGCTGCCGTCGCCGCTGCGGAACACCAGCCGGCGGCCGTCGGGTGAGTAGGCGGGGAGGTTGTCGCCGTCGCGGTTCTGCCCGGGGTCCTCCACGGCGCTGAGGTCCTGGGCACCGGTCCCGTCGGCGGCGCGCACCGTCCAGATGTGCGTCCGGTTGCCGTCGGCGGTGGGTTCGGTGCGGGCGAAGGCCAGGGTGCGGCCGTCGGGAGAGAAGACCGGTGCCGAGTCCTGGGCCTGGAGCGGCCTGGGGACGGTGTAGAGCGTCCTGCCGTCGGTCGCGTCCACCACGTTGACGGAACTGCCGGGTTGGTCGGAGTCCGGGGCGCGGTGGGCCAGTGCGATCCGGGTGCCGTCCGGTGACCAGGCGGGAAGGGTGTCGTTCTCGTCCGGCGTGGCGGCGGCGACCAGTGGCCGCGGATCGGTGCCGTCCGCCTCGGCGACCCAGACCCGGCACTTCAGCACCTCGGCGTCCCCTTCCTCCACCCTGTCCATCCTGGTGAAGGCGATCCGGCGGCCGTCGGGCGAGTAGCGCTGGCCGTCCTGGCAGTCCGCCGAACGGTCCCGCCCCACGTCGCGCAGGGCCAGTTGGAGGTCCCGCGGGTCGGAGCCGTCCGGCCGCATGTCGGACAGGTCCATCGTGCCGGCCGTGGCGGCGGTGTCCCGGGGGACCAGCAGCTCCTGCGCACCGTGTGCCGGCAGGAACCAGGTGGGCCGGCCGACCTGGCGGTCCTCGGAGAGACGCAGCTGCGGGTCCTGCGACTCGCCGGCCACCGGGACCGGGACGGTGTAGACGCGGTCCATCGTCCTGGTCGGAGGGCCGTCGGGCGGTGCGTCGCTGAGGAAGGCCGCACTGGTCCCGTCGGGGGACCAGCTGCCGGCCTTGGACTCCGCGATGGACGACAGCAGTCGCTCACCACCCGTCTGCACCTGGAGCACGATGATCTGCCGCCTGGTGTCCCCTCCGTCGAGCGGGCTGACCGAGGTGTACAGCAGGCGCTGGTGGGCGGCCACCGGATCCCAGTCGGGCTCGAAGTCGCCCAGGGCGGTGCCGCAGCGCAACGACGATTCGTGGGTGAGCTGCCGAATGGTGCCACCGGAGGCGTCGACGGTGTAGATCTCCGAGCACAGGTCCCCGGCCCGCGTGGCGCTGAAGCCGATCACGGTCCCGGACGGGTCCCAGGTGGGCCAGGTGTTGTCCCCGGTACCGTCGGTCACCCGGCGCAGGCCGGTGCCGTCGGCGTTCACCACCCACAGGTCGTGCCCGCCGTCGGTCCGGCCGGTCGAAGCGGCGAAGGCGATCCGGTGCCGGTCGGGCGACAGCACCGGATACTGCACCCCGGTGAGGCCCTTGGTGATCTGCACGGGTGCACCGTCACCCTGTCTGATGAACACCTGCGGCTGCGCAGAGGCCCGGAGGCTCGTCCAGACCACCGCGTCACCGCGCGCGGACGGCTCGTCGTCGTAGTGCTGCGGCCCGTCCGGGAAGAGCGGGGTACTGGTCGTGGTGTCGGCCGGGCCGATGACGCCGATGCTGCGGATCTGCGTGCCGCCGTACGCGATCCGGCCCTGGGCGGCCGGGCTGCTGGCAATCGCCGGGCCGCCCCTGTTCAGCACCGCCAGGCTCGCGACCAGGAAGGCCAGTACCAGCAGGACGGCCGGCCTGGCGATCGATCCATGACGGAAAGGACGAGAAAGACGACTCACCAGTGCTGTCTCCCGGTCGCGGGCCGCCCCCGTCACGACCCGGACGCGAGGCGGGCGCCGCCCGTCGGCGCCCGGAGCATCGTCAGCGATCGGCGGCGCCGCCCCCATGCCGGATCGGGTCGACCCGGAGGCAGCCCGCTTCGGCCCCTTCGGGCAGGCGCGGCGGGACGAGCCCGGCCCGCGGGCGTCAGAGCAAGCCCTCCCGCAGGGCGTACGCCACCGCGTGGGAGCGGTTTCGCAACTGCAACCGGCTGGTGATGTTGTACAGCACGTTCTTGACCGTCCGCTCCGAGTACGACAGCTGGGCGGCGATCTCGTGCGTGGCACGCCCCTCCGCAACCAGCCTGAGGATCTCGATCTCGCGGGCGTCCAGAGCCGAGAACGGCGCGCCGCGTGTGTCGGCGAGCTGCCGCTGGAGACGGCTCGTCTGGTTGAGCAGCCGCCCCAGCAGGTCCGGGGGCAACGTACCCTCGCCCCGCGTGGCGGCGATGATCGCCTGGGTGAGGCGGGTCGCGGTCGCCTCACCCCGCCGTACCAGCCCTACGACGCCGCACTCGACGGCTGCCGCCAGGCCGGAATCCGCCATCCGCGACACCACCAGGACCACCCCGGCCGAGGGCCTGCGTCGGCGCAGGGCGCGCAGCCCTGTCACCGTGTCGGGATCCATGCTCTCGGCCACCACCAGGTGGACTGCCGCCTGCGACTCCTGGTCCGTATCCAGCACCCGGAGCTCAGGGCACATCCGCAGCTGGCCGACGACACCGGACAGCGAGATCGGATCCTCGGCATGAACGAGGACGGCGACACGTTCCACGATGCTCCTCACAAACGATGGGCGGCTGCGGCGCAGGGCTGTGCCGGGCACGCCAGTTCGTGGACCGGGCCGCCCGCAGCCGGGGGACGCCCATTGTCCGAAGGAGACTTTCCATCCACCTAACAAGGACCTAACGACCAGGCCAGAGTGCCTCGGAGGCTTCCCCTTCCGCCCGTGTGCACGGCGCACGCCCTGCCTACATTCGGCCCCCATGACCGTCACTACCCACCTGGACCCGCCCTCCGTCTCCGTAGCACCGGGCGGCGAGCAGCAGGTCACCGTACGGATCCGCAACGAGGGCGACATCGTCGAGTCCTACCGGCTGGAGGTCGTCGGCGACGCCTCGGGCTGGTCCGAGGTCGAGCCACAGGCCCTTTCACTTCTCCCCGGCGACAGCGGTACCGCACGGCTCACCCTCCGTCCGCCGCGTTCCCACGACCTCCACGCGGGCCTGCTGCCCTACGCCGTGCGGGTACAGCCGTCGGAGCGGGCGGACGGCACAGTGGTGCCCGAAGGAACCATCGACGTCCTGACGTTCGACGAGCTGGAGACGCAACTCCTGCCGAGAACGGTGAGCGGGCGGCTGCGGGCCCGCTCCCAGGTCGAGATCCGGAACCGGGGCAACAGCCAGGCGAAGGTCCGGCTCACGGCCGAGGATCCCGCCGAGCGGCTGGGGATCGCCCTGAAGCCCGCCGCGGTCGACCTGGAGCCCGGTGAGCTGCGCTATGTCTCCCTGACCGTCCGCTCCCGTCGGCGTATGTGGCGCGGAAAGGTCAAAGCCCATCCGTTCGAGGTCCGGCTGACCGCCGACGAGGGTCCGGACGGCCGTCCCACGGTGCTCGCCGGCACGTACGAGCAGCTCCCCGTCGTCCCGGGCTGGGCATACGTACTGGCCGCCGGAGCGGCGGCAGCGGCGGCACTGTGGTTCGCGGCCGTCAGGCCGGCTGTCACCTCCGCCGCACGCCAGTCGGTCGCCGCCGCGGTCAAGCAGGCCGTGCAGCAGGCCGTCAGCCCGACGGCCGCGCCCGCCGGAGCGTCGGCCCAGCCGGCCGGTGGCAGCAGCCCGTCGGCCGGCCCGCAGAGCGGAGGGACGGCCGGGGCCAAGGCGGGCGCGGCCGGGGGTTCCGCCGGCGCAACCGGCTCGGCGGGCGCCGTGGGGGTCCCGAACGGACAGTATTCCAAGACGCTCAGCATCAGCGTGACCAAAGGAGACCAGCGCGATGCCACCTTCACGGTCCCGTCCAACCGCTTCCTGCTGCTCACGGACATCGTCGCGTACGCACCACAGGGAGACGAGGGAACGCTCACGGTGAGCATCGACGGCCAGCAGGTCCTCTCGCTGGCGCTGGAGAACTTCCGGGACCACGACAGCCCGTGGGTGACACCCATCCAGGCACCGCCGAAGAGCCAGATCGTGCTGTCCGTGGCGTGCCGCAAACCGGGTACGCCGGCCGACGCCTCGGCCGCTCCGGCGTGCGCGGAGTCGCTGGTCGTCAGCGGCACCTCGGTCACACCGCCCGCCCCCACCAGTACGTCACACTGACCGGCCGGGCTACCCCGCGACCTCGGTGCCGGTCTGGCCGGGCGAGACGATCTCGATCACACCCTTCCACTGGCACCTGCACTTCGAGGAGTTCGTCAGCGCCGCCTTTCCACCGATCAGCACCGTAGCCGATACGGGCGTCCAGGGCTGTTGTACCGCGGGCAGGCACGGTACGGGCACCTTCGCCAGCTTGACGAGCGGGTTGTCGGTACTCGTGCACATGCCGAGCGGCGGGATGTTCGCCATGGGCGCGCAGTCCGCGACGGTGGCGATCGGCAGAGGACCCACCAGGGCCGGGGCCGCGGGAACGATCAGGGGAAACGGCCCGCCCAGCCCCAAGGAGCACTTCAGTTCCGCTCCCGCCACAACCAGTTCGCCCATGGTGCACGCCCTCCGAGATCCGACTGCGCTTCGCGGGCGGAACCCGGTCCCGGTCCACCGCGCCCGACCGCACGGTCCGACCGCGGAGTCAGGGAATACGACGACAATCTCCCGGCCCGCCGGTGCGGCGAAGGAGGTTGGGGGCAGTCCCAAGGGCACAGCGGCACAGTCCCATCGGGCGGTTGGCGGCGATCCCGGAGGACGACCCGGGCGGAGACCTCTGCCGGCTCGCCGGACAGCCGAGACCACGCCCGGCGGTCGGCACGCGTCCACGTCTTCGCTGACGGATCGTCAACTCACCTGCCGGTTCAGGAAGAACGACAGCTCGTCGTCCCCACGGCACCGGGATCGGTACCCGATGACGCGTCGCCCGCCCACCCGTACGGCTGCCCGTGCCACGCTGCCGTTGTCCGCCGTACCGGAGCCACAAGAACACTCGTCCCCTCACCGTGCTCGTCGACGACCTGGCTGCCCGTTGCTGTGCCTCATTGAGACTCCGCGTACCAGGAAGCGGGCCCGTAGATCTGTCAGGCGCGTCGTGAACGTCGCGTGCTGTGGACTGACGAGGGAGCGGATGTGCGCGCGAACGAGCAACAACCGCAGGACAGTTCGTTCCTTCCGGTGGCATCCTGGGTCTGACCTGCACTGCTACTGAGAAATGTGCACCAGTTATGCACTGGGCGCGGGGCAGGGTGCCGGTGCGTCCCTTGGAGTCATCCTCACGGAATGTGCGGTCCCGCACGTGGTGCAGGAGGTTCTCGATGCCCCGGTGGCCTCTGATCCAGGTGGCGAGTTCGGTGCAGGTGGCATCGAAGGCGCTCTGGCTGGTGATCAGGTGGATGCGCTCGATGGTCGGGCGGCAGCTTGGGAGCTCAGTTGCTCCAGCGCGGCGAGGATGGGCGATGGCGGTGGTTGACCCACCATCTCCAGGGGCGCAACCGGCGGTTCACCGGGTCCGGGGTATGGCTGTGTCAGTCGGGAGATCTCGCCGGCAGCCATGGTTCGTGCCATCTCGAATATCCGGCGACGAGCTTGCTCGCGCCCGCCGGTCCCCAGGTCCCCTGCCCGTAGTGTTCGGGGTCGCCGGGCGCCTCCAGCAGTGGCTGGACGATTCGCCACGTCTCCTCCACCGAGTCCTCCCGGGTGAACAGGCTCGCGTTGCCTTGCATCGCATCACTGAGCAGGCGCTCGTACGGTTCGGGTGCCTCACCCAGCTCGGCCGCGAAGAGGAGGTCGAGGTCCACCAGCTGCGTGTCCTGCTTGCCCGGCTGCTTGGCCTGGATGCGGAAGTTCATGCCAGGGCTCGGATCGATCCGCAGGATCCACTGGTCGGGCTCGGGCGCGAACCGCTCAGCGAACGCAAGCCGCGGCGGGCGCTTGAACACGATCCGGATCTCGGTCACTCGCTCGGGGAGCGACTTGCCGGCGCGGATGAAGAACGGCACCCCGGACCAGCGCCAGTTCTCGACCTCCAGCCGCAACCCGACGAAGGTCTCGGTGCGCGAATGCGGCCGCACGCCGGGGACCTGCAGGTACCCCTCGTACTGCCCGCGGACGTAGTGGGCCGGGTCGGCGTCGGGGATCGCCCGGAACACATCAACCCGGCGGTCTCGGAGCGCGTCCGCATCGGCGGCTGATGGCGGCTCGGACGCCACCAGGGCGAGCAGCTGCAGCAGATGGTTCTGCACGACGTCGCGGAGCGCGCCGACCGGGTCGTAGAAGTGGCCACGGTCCTCGACCCCGAAGTCCTCGGCCATGGTGATCTGCACGCAGGAGACGTGGTCGCGGTTCCACACCGGCTCGAACACGGAGTTGGCGAACCGCAGGAACAGGATGTCCATCGCCGGCTCTTTGCCGAGGAAGTGGTCGATCCTCAGCAGCTGATCCTCGTCGAGGAGCTGACGCAGCTCGGCGTTGAGGGCGCGCGCCGACACGAGGTCATGCCCGAACGGTTTCTCCACGACAACCCGGGCGCCCTTGGTCAGCCCGGCGCCTGCCAGGCCCCCGACCACCCGGGCGAACAGCGACGGCGGGATCTCCAGGTAGAAGACGGGGCGCCGCCTGCCGTTGACCGCCCGGGCGAGGCGATGGAACGTCTCCTCGTCGGCGTAATCGCCCTGCACATAGCTGAGTCGGGCGGCGAACCGGGCAAAGACGCTGTCGTCGAGCGGCTCGCCCGTTGCCTTGATCGCCACGCGGGCGTGGTCACGCAGCGCGTCGTCGGACCAGTCGTCGCGCGCCACTCCGACGATCGGGCAGGTCAGCAGCTTGCGCCGCTCAAGCCGGTAGAGCGAGCGAAACGTCATCTTTCGCGCGAGGTCGCCAGTGATCCCGAAAATGACCAGCACGTCTGCGGGAACGTTCGACGAGTTCAGAGCCATCTGATCCCCCTTACGGGGCCGGCACGGCGATAGGGTCGGGCGTCAAGGTCATGCCGGCGACTGGGCACGGGCGCGCGGAGGGCCCTGGTCGGCGGCCGCCGCGTCCGCGAGGACGAGCGACGCTGCCGCCTCGACCCGGCCGGCGGGAATCGACCGGTCTCCCGCAACGAGCCTTGAGAGCGGTTCGCGCTTGTCCGACCCGGTGATGAGCCAGAGCACCTGCTGGGCGCGGGCGAGCGCAGGATAGGTGAGTGTCATGCGCTGGTGGCCCATGTAGGGCGCCGTCAGGGCCACCAGCCGGTCCGAGACTTCGAGCACCGGGTCCCGTGGCACCAGCGAGGCGGTGTGCCCGTCCGGGCCGAGGCCCAGGTGAACGAGGTCGAAACGCTCGGGCAGTGACCGCCCGTAGGCGGCGGCCGCCGCGTCAAGGTCGGCGTCGTTCACGGGCATCGCGATGACCTCGGCAGGGGCCGCACCGAGGCTCTCCCGCAGGTGGGTGAGGTTGCGGTCCGGGTCGCCGTGGGGCGCGACCCGCTCGTCGACCTGGAACACCGCCACCTGCTCCCAGGGGACCTGCTCATGTGCGAGCCGCGCGAACATCGCCCAGGGCGTGTGCCCCCCGCTGACGGCGAACGTGAATCGGCCGTGGGCTTGCACGCAGGCCCGGGCCAGCCGCGCCACGAACGCCGCCGCGGTGCCGGCGACCGCGTCGGGGTCGGCGACGACTTGGAGTTCGTGATGCACAGCCCTCAGCCCTTCTTTTCGGCGTGCCCGCCGAACTCCGAGCGCATCGCCGAGAGGATCTTGTCGGTGAACTCCCCGGCCTGCCTGGACTCGAAGCGCTCGTAGAGCGAGGTGGTGATGACCGGTATCGGGACGCCTTCGTCCACCGCGGCGAGGACGGTCCAACGGCCTTCCCCGGAGTCGGAGACCCGCCCGGCGAAGCCGTCGAGGGAGGGCGAGCCGGCGAAGGCGTCGGCGATCAGGTCGACCAGCCACGAGCCGACGACCGAGCCGCGCCGCCAGACCTCGGCCACCTCGCCGACGTCGATGTCGTACTGGTAGGCCCAGGGATCGCGCAGCGGCGTCGTCTCCGCGTCGACCTCTTGCCGGCCTTTGCCGGCGTCCGCGCGCTTGATGATGCTGAGGCCCTCGGCGATCGCGGCCATCATCCCGTACTCGACCCCGTTGTGGACCATCTTCACGAAGTGCCCGGCGCCGTTCGGACCGCAGTGCAGATACCCGAGCGGGGCGGTGCCGTCGGTCCGGGTCCGGCTCGGGGTCGGCTCGGCGCTGCCCTCGCCGGGAGCGATCGTCTTGAAGATCGGGTCGAGATGGGCCACGACCTCGTCCTCGCCGCCGATCATCAGGCAGTAGCCGCGCTCCAGCCCCCAGACCCCACCGCTGGTCCCGCAGTCGACGTAGTGCAGCGACTTGCCGGCAAGACGCTTGGCGCGTGTGATGTCGTCGCGGTAGTAGGAATTGCCGCCGTCGATGAGGATGTCGCCGGGCTCCAGCAGCGGCTCGAGCTGGTCGAGGATGGAGTCGACGATCGCAGCCGGAAGCATGAGCCACAGGGCCCGTGGCTTGTCCAGTTTCGCGACGAAGTCCCGGAGTGAGTCTGAGCCCGTCGCGCCTTCGCCGGCCAGTTCGGCGACGGCGGCCGCGTTGACGTCGGACACGACGCATTGGTGGCCGTCTCGCATCAGCCGACGCACCAGGTTCGCCCCCATCCGGCCGAGCCCGATCATCCCGAGCTGCATGGGCTTGTCTGTCGCCATGTGGTGCCTCCTAGTCCTTGAGCGTGCGGTAGTGCCGGATCAGCGCGTTCGTGGACGAGTCGTGGCCGAGCTCAGGCGCGGTCGCGCTCTCGAGCTCCGGGATGATCGCGACAGCAAGCACCTTGCCGAGCTCGACGCCCCACTGGTCGAAGGAGTCGATCCCCCAGATGCCCTCCATCACCCGGTGCGGTGCCACGTCCTGAGCCGTCCCCTCGGCGCGCACCTCGTCCTCGGTCTTGCCGAAGCCGAGCGCCTGGGCCTGGGCGAAGACGTTTGACGAGAGGATGTCGTGGTGCCTGCCGAGAGGGTTGATGGAGCGCCTGGGTTACGTTCACGCCCGCTCCCTACCGGCGGCCACGCACTCGCGGGCAACCTGGGTGACCTTCTCGGGAGTGAAACCGAATTTGGTCAGCAGCATCTTGAGCGGCGCCGATGCCCCGAAGGTGTGCATGCCGACGACCGCGCCGCCGTCGCCGACGTAACGGTCCCAGCCGAGGGTCGCCGCCTGCTCGATGGCGACCCGGGCCCTGACCCCGGGCGGGATGACCGAGTCGCGGTATTCCTTGGGCTGGCGGTCGAACAGTTCCCAGCAGGGCATGCTGACCACGCGAGCCGCGAGGCCCTCGGCGGCGAGCTCGTCACGGGCCGCGAGCGCGAGTTGCACCTCCGACCCCGTGGCGAGCAGGATGACGTCGGGCTTGCCGTCCACCGCGTCGACCAGAACATAGGCTCCCCTGGCCACCCCGGATGCGGCCCCCATCTCGGAGCGGTCGAGGGTGGGCAGTGCCTGACGGGAAAGGACCAGCACCGCCGGCTCGTGCCTGAGCGCGGCGACGACCCGCCAGGTCTCGACGACCTCGTTCGCGTCGCCCGGGCGGAACACCAGCAGCCCCGGCATCGCGCGCAGCGACGCGAGCTGCTCGACCGGCTGGTGGGTGGGGCCGTCCTCGCCGACCCCGATCGAGTCGTGGGTGAAGATGTGCACGACCGGGATCTCCATCAGCGCTGAAAGCCGGATCGCGCCGCGTGCGTAGTCCGAGAAGATCAGGAACCCCGACCAGTACGGGCGCAGCTTGGTCAGCGCCATCCCGTTCGTGATCGCGGTGGCGGCGTGCTCGCGGATCCCGAAGTGCAGGTTGCGCCCCGAGCGGTCATCGGCCTGGAAGTCGCCGGCGCCGGAGAACGTGAGGTTGGTCTTGGTCGACGGCGAAAGGTCCGCCGACCCGCCAAGCACCCACGGCACGGCTTGGGCAAGCGCGTTGAGCACCTGGCCGCTGGAGTCACGGCCGGCGATGCCCTTGGGGTCGGCCGGGAAGGTCGGCAGCGCCGACTCCCAGCCCTCCGGCAGGTCACGCCGCTGGATGCGCTCCAGCTCGTCGGCGAGGTCGGGATGGGTGGTTCGGTAGGCCTCGAATCGAGCCTCCCAGCTCGTCCGGGCTTCGCGACCGCGCGCGCCGACGCCTGCGGCGAAGTGCTCGTAGACGCCGTCGGGAACGAAGAAGTCCTTGTCCTCCGGCATCCCGAGGAATCGCTTGGTCGACTTGACGCCCTCCACGCCGAACGGCGCTCCGTGCGCCTTCGGGGTGTCCTCGACCGGTGACCCGTAGCCGATGTGGCTGTGCACCACGATGAGCGTCGGGCGCTCATTCTCGGACTTGAAGTTGTGCAGCGCGCGGGCCACGGCGTCGAGGTCGTTGGCGTCGGCCACGGTGGTGACGTTCCAGCCGTAGCCGATGAACCGGGCCGCCACATCCTCGGTGAACGCGATGTCGGTGTGGCCCTCGATCGTCACCCGGTTCGAGTCGTAGATCCAGCAAAGGTTGGACAGCCGCTGGTGGGCCGCGAGCGAGGCAGCCTCCGAGGAGATCCCCTCCATCATGCAGCCGTCGCCGGCCATCGCGTACACGTCGAAGTCGAAGACGGTGAAGTCGTCGCGGTTGTACCGGGCGGCGAGCCACTGCCCGCCGATCGCCATCCCGACCGAGGTCGCAACGCCCTGGCCGAGCGGGCCGGTCGTGGTCTCCACGCCGCTGGTCCACCGGTACTCCGGGTGCCCGGGGCAGCGCGAGCCGAGCTGGCGGAACGTCCTGAGGTCGTCGAGGGCCACGGCGGGTCGGCCGAGGACCTCGTAGTCGGGGTTGACAGCCTGCACGCCGGCGAGGTGGAGCAGCGACCAGAGCAACGCGGAGGCGTGCCCTTCCGACAGCACGAAGCGGTCGCGGTTGGGCCAGATCGGGTCGGCCGGGTCGAAGCGCAGGAAGCGTTGCCAGAGCGTGTACGCGACCGGAGCGATTCCCATCGGTGTCCCCGGATGGCCGGAGTCGGCCGCCTGGATGGCGTCCATGCACAGAGTGCGGATCGTGTTGACGGAAAGTGTTTCCAGGTCGTTGCCGCTCAATGCGAGCCTCCCTGAAGGTGCTGCCCCTGCGCTCATATCGAGCGCGGCAGACTAGGTTTGAGCTTTCCCGGCCGGGGCGATGAGCGCCGCGCCGACAATGCCCGCATCGTTCAACAGCTGCGCCGGCACGATCTCGGTTCTGAGCTCGATGTGCGGCAGGAACTTGTCGGCCTTCTTGCTGACGCCGCCACCGATGACGATCAGGTCGGGCCACAGCAGCCGCTGGACGAGCTCGAGATACGTCTCCAGACGGTGCGCCCATTTCTTCCAGGACAGGTCGTCGTGCTCGCGTACCGACTCCGCGGCCCAGTCCTCGGCATCCCCGTGGTGCAGCGGCAGGTGCCCCAGCTCGCTGTTGGGCACCAGGAACCCGTCGGAGAAGACGGCGCTGCCGATACCGGTGCCGAGTGTCACCATCACGACGACGCCCTTGCGTCCCTTGCCGACGCCGAAGCGCATCTCGGCGATCCCGGCCGCGTCGGCGTCGTTCACTACCTTCACGTCGCGGCCGGTCGCTCGTGCGAAGAGCTGGGCCGCGTCCGTCTCCATCCAGGCCGGGTCGATATTGGCCGTCGTCTGGACTTTGCCGCCCCGGATGACTGCCGGGAGCGTCAGCCCGACCGGTCCTGGGACGCCGATCTGGGAGAGCACCTGCACGACCACGTCCGCGACTGCCTCCGGGGTCGCCGGTTGCGGGGTCGGGATCCGGATCCGCTCACCGATGAGGCTGCCGAGCTCAAGGTCGACCGATGCTCCCTTGATACCGGTCCCGCCGATGTCGACCCCCAGTACGTGGGCCGTCTTGTCCTGGCTTGCCTGCGCCACTGCCCGCTCCCCTCAGGGGCCGGCCCAAAATGTGTTGTTTGAATTTTGGACGTCAGGCCCCGTAAGAGCTTCGCCATATAGTCCTTAACACTCGCACATATCCCTTATATTCACCACTTCGCTCTGACAGGGTTATATCGAAGCCCAAGGGGTACATCCAAAATTTGCGCGCCCTCAAGGGCATTGGTCTTTCCCTCTGTTCGGAAACCAAGCCGACCGGGAACCCCTCCCACAGGTCCCCCGCATCCATGAGCCGCTGCCTCTCCCCACCCGGACCGGCCGCGCCCGGAGCTTACGGAGGCGTGATGCCAACCTGCCCGATCCGCCTGCTTCTTGCCGACGTCGACGGCACTCTGGTCACGAGCGACAAGGTCCTCACCGACCGCGCCGTCCGTGCGGTCCACAAGCTCTACGACGCCGGCGTCCTCTTCGCGGTGACCAGCGGGAGACCGCCCCGCGGCATGTCCATGATCATCGAGCCCTTGGCGCTGGTCAACGAACTCGCCGCCTTCAACGGTGGTCTCATCGTCAACCCGGATATGACCGTTGTCGAGCAGCAGGTCATTCCCGAGGAGGTGGTGGCCCCGGTCGTCGCGCTGATGGAGTCGTTCGGCCTAGGCGTCTGGATCTACCGGGGTGCCGACTGGTACGTCCGCGACGTGAAGGGGCCGCACGTGGACCGCGAGAGCTGGACGGTGCAGTTCGCGCCCACGCTCGTGCCCGGCTTCGACGGGCTCGAGCAGGGCGTCGCCAAGGTCGTCGGGGTCAGCGATGACCACCAGGTCGTCGAGGCGGCCGCGGTCGCAGCTCGCGCGCAGTTCGGCGAGCATGTCTCGGCCGCGCGCTCGCAGCCCTACTACCTCGATGTGACCCATCCGCAGGCCAACAAGGGGGGTGTCGTCAAGTACTGGTCCGCCAAGCTCCGGATTTCCCCCGAACAGATCGCCACGATCGGCGACATGCCCAACGACGTACTGATGTTCGCCCACTCGGGACTGTCCATCGCGATGGGCAACGCCAGTCACGAGGTCCAGCGCGCGGCGAGGCGGGTCACAACGAGCAACGAGGAGGAGGGCTTCGCGAACGCGGTCGAGCAGTTCATCCTATGACCCGCGTCACCGCATGCCCGGGCCTGGCGCCCTGAGCCTGAGACCTGCCTGGTCAAGGGGGAGGACCGTGAGCGTCCAGCATGAGAGGCAACGTGCCGCCGAGGCTGCGGCCGAGCTGACAGAGGACGGCATGACCGTCGGTCTCGGCACCGGCTCGACCATCGCCCACCTCCTGCGCCGGCTCGCCGCGGTCTGTCACCGCGGTGTGTCGCGACGCCGCCGCGGACCGAGGGAGGCAGCCCTGATACTCGATCTGCGGGTCTGCGGGTCGAACCGTTCGGCAGCACCGACCGCTTCGACGTCCGGGATGGGAGTTGGGCGGGTCGGTGTGTGTGGGGGCAGACGAGCCGACGAACTTCGGAGGCTGGTCGGTGCCTGCCCTATCTCGGCGTGTCCCTCGCCGAGGCAGGCACCGGCGCTGTTTGAATCGTCATATGACCAAGGGTGACGATGCGGCTCTTTTCGGCAACCGATTCTTGACCGTGCCCGCTCCCTCGGAGACCTTCCCCGAGGAAGGCATGGCTGCGACGGACGCAATGAGGCTGCTGGATGTGGACCTCGCCATGGAGGGTGACCCGCAGCGTAACCTCGCCACGTTCGTCACCACGTGGATGGAGCCGGAGGCGCAACGGATCATCGCCGAGAATCTCCACCGCAATTTCATCGACCATGCGGAGTACCCGATTTCCGCCGAGATCGAGCAGCGTTGCGTGCGCATGCTCGCCGGACTCTTCAACGCGCCGGGCAGGACAACCGGATGTCGGACCCAGGGCTCGTCCGAGGCGATCATGCTCGGGGCGCTGTCGCTGAAGTGGAAGTGGCGGGAGCGCCGCCGGGCGGCCAATCTGCCGGCCGACCGACCCAACTTGGTCTTCGGCGGGGACGTCCACGTCGTGTGGGAGAAGTTCTGCCGCTACTTCGACGTCGAGCCGCGGATCGTGCCGCTTGCCGAGGGCAAGTACACGATCGGCCCGGAGGACGTGGAGCCTCACCTCGACGGGAACACGATCGGTGTCGTCGCCGTCCTCGGTACCACGTTCACCGGCCACAAGGACGACGTCGTCGGGATCGACAAGCTCCTGCGGGACGTCCGCAAGGAGCGGGACCTCGACATCCCGATCCACGTTGACGGAGCCAGCGGCGCATTCGTGTGGCCCTTCCTCTACCCGGACTCGAAATGGGACTTCCGGCTCGAGCAGGTCCGTTCGATCAACGTCTCGGGACACAAGTACGGCCTGGTCTACCCCGGCATCGGCTGGCTGGTCTTCCGCGAGGAGTCCGACCTGCCCATGGACCTCGTGTTCCACGAGAACTACTTGGGCAAGACCGACGCGACGTTCACGCTGAACTTCTCTACCGGCGCGTCGATGGTGCTCGCGCAGTACTACAACTTCGTCCGGCTCGGTCGCCAGGGCTACACCTACGTCATGAAGATGTTGCAGGAGAACGCCCACGTGCTGGCGGACAACCTGCGTAGCAGCGGCCGCTTCGAAGTAATCGGGAGCGACCTCGAGCAGTTGCCGCTCGTCGCTTTCCGCCTCGCCGGCAAGCACGCCTACGACGAGTCCGACGTCGCCTGGCAACTCTCGGCCGAGCGCGGCTGGATGGTGCCGGCGTACACGCTCCCGCCCAACGCGGAACGGGTGAAGATCATGCGTGCCCTGGTCAAGGAGACCCTGAGCCGCGAGCAGATCGATCGCCTGAGCCAGGACATCACCGACGCGTGTCGCACGTTGGACGACAAGGGTGCGACCCATCAGATCGAGCGGGCCCAGGTCAAGCGCGGCACCGGCTACTGACGCACCTCTGCCTCCGGTCGCACACACCTCCCGGCTCTGAGGGCATCTCAACCGCGAACCTGCCTCGGGTAGATCTGCTGCGTGTGCCAGATATGTACCAGATCGAACGGTCTGCCCGAACCAAGGGCACCACGCCCGGGCCTCGTCCTCCGGCTGTGGGACGCGCACAAGGACCTGCGGAGCGAGAAGTATCTGGTCCTGGTCCCTCTCGCCTGACCGGCCCCGGGTGCGGTGGCCGGGCGTACCCGTCCGCCCTACCGTGAACAGGGGGGTGGGCGTGTCTCTGTACCGAATCGACGAGGAGGCCACGGGTGCCCCTTCGCGGTGGGCCGGAATGGCTGCGGGCCCGTGATCCGGGCCTGCGGGCGGTGCGTCGTTCGGCGCGGGTGACGCTGGTGGCCTGCACGGGGTTCTACGCGGCGCGCTACGGCCTGGGAAACCATGTCGCAGCGGTCTACGCGCTGTTCGGCGCCATCGCCACCGGCGGAATGTCCTTCGTCCCGGGCACGCCGCGTGACCGCGCCCGCACGCTGCTGGCGGTGCTGCCGGTCGCGGCCGCGCTGGTCACCCTGGGCACCGTGCTCGGAGCGCACTCGTGGACGGCGGCCCTCGGGATGCTCGGGGTGGGCTTCCTGGTTTCGTACGCGGGGGTGGGCGCGCCCCGACTGGGCGGGCTGGCAGGCGGCCTCCAGGCGCTCTACATCCTGGCGTGCTTTCCGCCGTACGCCCCCGCGACGCTGGGGGCGCGCCTGGCCGGGCTGGCGACCGGGATCGTGCTGATGGCTGCAGCGGAGATGTGGCTCATGCCGGCTCCCCCGCCGGGGCGTTACGCGGACCGGCTGGCGCGCGCCGCAGCGGTGGCATCCCGGACGCTGCGGGCGCTCGCGGCGGAGTCGCGGTCACCGCCGTTCGACAGCCCGGAGCGGCTGATGACGGCGGCGCAGGAGCTGCGGCTGAGCCGGGTACCGGACGACGAGCGCCCGACATCGGCGTGCGCCTGGCCGAGTCGTTCCGCAGGCCCGCCGACATGGAGCGGTGGCGCACGGCGAGAGACACCGTATTCGAGCAGGTCATGGCACGAGGGTGGAGCGAGAAGGAGCGCGCCTTCGTCCAGCACTACGACGGCGACGTCCTGGACGCCTCGCTGCTGCTCATGCCCAGGGTCGGGTTCATCGCCCCGAAGGACCCGGCGTGGCTCTCCACGCTCGACGCGACGGAACGCAAGCTCGTCTCGGACAGCCTCGTCTACCGCTACGACCCGGCGGCATCGCCGGACGGGCTGCGCGGCTCGGAGGGCACCTTCAGCCTGTGCACCTTCCTCTACGTCGACGCGCTGGCACGGGCGGGGCGGCTGGCCCGGGCCCGCTACACCTTCGAGAAGATGCAGACCTACGCCAACCACGTCGGGCTGTTCGCCGAGGAGATCGGTCCGAGCGGGGAGCAACTGGGCAACTTCCCCCAGGCGTTCACCCATCTCTCCCTGATCATGGCCGCCATGACTCTCGACAAGGCTCTCGACGCGGAGACCGGGCGCTGACTCATGGCCACGCATGCCCGTCCGTCCGGACCGCCACCGCTGACGGCGACCGAGTTCGACGCGCTGTACCGGCGCCTGCTCTCGCGCGCTGCCTGGGCCTCGGAGGACCGGGGTGCTCTGGACGCGCTCACTCCTGACCGCGTGGTGGCTGCCACCCAGGAGGTGCGGACCGGCCGGACGGTGACGCTCGCCGCGCCGGTGGAGACGGTGCCCGGCCCGGACAATCCGGAGCCCGCGAGGCACCGGATCAGCGGGCAGCCTGAGGAAGACGCCTCGGGCGGGCTCCACTTCGCGAGGGACAGCTTCGCGATGAACGTGCACGGCGACGCCGACAGCCACATCGACGCCCTCTGTCGAGTTCGCCCGGTTCATCGGCCTGCCGCTGCCGTCCCGCTACAACCAGGTCGAGGTCACCAACAAGGTCTGCGACCTGCTCTGCACCCTCGGTTGGAGCACGCACTGCAAAGCCGCGGACAATGATCGACATGGCAGCCACATCTCCCGCATCCCGCCTGGTCACGGCGGCGGCCCGTGAGGCCCTCCAGCCCCTCGGCCTCCAGCAGCGCGGAAGGTCACGCACTTGGATCGACGACCACGGATGGTGGCTGGGCATCGTCGAGTTCCAGCCCGGCCGGAATGACGGCAGTTATCTGAACGTCGGCGTGATGTGGTTGTGGCAGGACAGAGACCATCTGGCATTCGATGTCGGCGGTCGTGAGCCCGGATTCGAGCGGTTCGTGAACCCCGCCCAGTTCGCCCTCGACGCAGAGAACCTCGCGCAACGAGCCGCCGGCCTGGCGCTGGAACACCGGGCCAGGTTCATCGACTTGGCCTCCACCACCGACTTCCTGACATCGCAGAAGCCTCGCCCCGGCTACTTCTGGGACAACCACCACGCCGGGATCGCTGCCGGACTGACCGGTGAGACCGCTGTCGCGCGGCAACGCTTCGACCGGGTCCTGGCCGAGGACGCCCTCGCGCCCTGGATGGTCCAAGCTCAGGAGTCCGCCCGGCAACTGCACGGCCTGGCAGAAGACCCCGAAACCTTCGAGGCATGGGCGACGTCGGCCACCACCTCCTGCAGGCAGCAACTCAAGCTCCAGACGTGGGAAGCGGCAGCGACCAACGGCAGCTACTGGAGCTGATCAATGCACCGAAACTGCCATGCTGCGTGAGAAACCCGCCGGTGACGTCTCGGCCAAGCTGACGCACCACAGCTCAAAGCCCCCATACCCGCCATGATCGATGAGAGACCCGATCCCTCCAGATCCGACCCCCGAACTCAAGGCCGTCCGTCCTCGACCCAAGTCTCACCCGGACCTGACACCTCGCAGGTCAGGGCGCATCCAGCTGACGTGCTCAATGCGACGGGACAATGACCTTCCGTGTGCTGGGCCCGACGCTGGTGGCGATCAGCAAGACCCGGGCGGGTTCCTGGACCCGCGCCACTAGCCCGACGGACTCGCGGGATCCGCATCAGGGAGTCACCCAGCATGCGTTAGTTGTGCAAACGGCGAGCGGGTCGCCCTCCGGTGGGCTCACAGTGGGTTCATGACAACGGGGGGCACACCACGGCCGGGGGCGCGGCGTGCGCAACTCCAGCGCATCGCCGGGCGGAGGAGGCCACCGCGGAGCGCGCCGGTCGCCTCCCCACTCGGAGCCCGGCAGCGCGGCCAGCGCGCAGGGGCCACTGGGCGGCCCCGTACGCTCATCGGGTCGGTCGCCGCCGGTGATCCGCATCCCGGTGCGGCGCACAGCGGTGCCGCACCCGAGCGCATGAACTGGTGGGTCCGTCTGGAACGCTCCCTCGGCCTGCTCGCCACGATGGCGACTCTCGCCGTTGCCGCCTTCGCATGGGTGTCGATCAAACAGGTAGGCCATGAGCAGGCCATCACCCAGGAGGGACAGATAACCGACCGCTATAACGTGGCCGTCGGCAACCTCGGCGCCGACTCCGAGGACGTGCGCCTGGGTGGCATCTACGCCCTGCAGCGCATCATGCAGGACTCCCCACGCGATCAGCACACCGTGATCGACATCCTCTCCGCCTACATTCGCGCGCACGCGCCGAAACCGAAGAAGGGCGCTCCCGTCCCGGGGCGTCTGACCAGGGACGCGGCGGCAGCCCTCTCGGTGCTGTGTGTCAGGGACGGCCAGCATGACGGTACGGCCGTCGTAGACCTTGAGGGAACGTATCTCCCCCACGTCGACCTCAGCGGTGCCGACCTGCGCGGCGCGAATCTGAGCCATACCGACCTGCGGGACGCGACCCTCAACCATGCGGACCTGAGCGGCGCCGATCTGAGTCAAGCCCGGCTGAGCGATATAGGGGCCGATCATTTGGTCATGCGCCGAGCGAATCTGTTCCGTGCGGTCCTGCGGAATGTCAGCGTGAGCCAGGTGGACTTGAGTGACGCGTCGCTCATGGCCGCGGACCTGCGGGACGCCTACCTGGATGGTGCGGACCTGCGCCGAGCCAACCTGCTGGGAACGGATCTTCGCGGCGCGTTCCTGCCCGACGCGGACCTGCGGCAAGCCGAGGTCTTCGGGGATCTTCGAGGCGCCTACCTGGGGGGTGCGGACCTGCGCAACGCGTCCATGAACAAGGCAGACCTGCGCGATGCGACGCTGGGCTCCGCCGACCTCAGCGGAGCCGATACCACCGAAGCCGATCTGCGAGGTGCTGATCTGACCCGCGCCTCGATGGGAGGGCTCACCACCGATATTCCGGACAGGATCACCAAAATCACCGTGCAGCAGCTGCTGTTCGCGAGAATCGACGCGGCCACCCGGTTGCCGGCCAGGCTCGCCTCAGACCCACGCGTGAAGAAGGCGATGGCAGGTCCAACACAGGCCCACCCTTCTGCACATGGGTGACGACTTTTCCTGTCCGACCTCGCTCGCGGCCGAGGCGATGAGGCTGCCCTCCCGTCCCGCCGGGTCACGGCCGGGGCGTCAGCCCAGTCCTCGTCCGCCGCCGTCGTGATGACCTCGTCGGCACCGGCGAGCGCCGAGGACGGCGGCAACAGGCTGTTGGGGTTGCAGGCGGAGGTTTGGACGGCGGTTGCCTGTCCGGCGTTCAGCAGGGTGACGGACACGCCGAGGGGACCGAGAAGGACGGCGGCCTCGTGGACGCGGCGTAGCAGCCGTGTCTCGGCCGCGCGTCGTGCGGCGGCTCCGGTCGTGACGGTGGGAATGCGGGGCCGTACGGGCTCCAGCAGGACGAGTAGGACTTGGCGGCACAGGAGATCTCGGCCGAGAGCGAGCTTGTCGAGGAAGTAGGCGTGTTCGCGGGCGGCGGCCTCCAGAGCCGGGTGGGACAGAGACACAGCCCGCGGCCTCAACTCGCCGATCTGCGCGGACGGGTCCAGGTATTCGGCACGTACGAGGATCTGGACGGGGGAGGTGAGGGAGTGCAGGTACCGGCCGAATCCGGCGACGAGGGCGTCTTGTTCGGCAGAGGTACGCAGAGCGAAGTTCACGGTGCCGTCCGCTCCGAGATCGATGACACCAGCCTCGTCCACGCCCTCGGCAGGGAGGCCGGAACGACAGCATCACCGGACTGGTGGCCAGTGGCTTGTCGGGCGAGCCGGCCAGGCGTCGCAAGGATGCCCTCCGGGGCGGCGACCTGGAGCCGGGGTGTCCTGCGCTGGAGCAACGCGGCGACCAGCAACCGGTCCAGCGACACTCCGTCGGCGGGAATCCGCACGGGCTGTGTCATGGCGAGTCACCTGTCGGGGGGCCAGCGCCCCGGCGTCGGGGCGGGGTGCGTCAGCCACGGCCCAGTCCTCGCCCGCGTACAGCGGTGTGCCCGTCGCGAGCTCCTCGTCGTCCTCGAAGGTCAGACCTTCGATGTCACCCCCGCCCTCGCCGGCCGCCGGGCAGCTGCCACGCGCCCCGGCACGGGCCGCGCCAGTCGCAGTGAACGTATCGCGGCGAACCGCAACGGCACCGTGAGTGCACCCAGGCACACCACCAACACCACCGACGGTGCTCTCTACCACGGTATGGCTGGCCCCACCTGAGATTGGTTGGCCGCCGTGATGACCGTGCCGAGGTGCCGATGGTTCGATGACCGTCATGGTCATCCATCACCGAATTCCTGATTCCACGGTCACCCGAATCGGAGCCGTCTCCTGGATCGTTGGCGCAGGAATTTTCGTTCTCGGAAATATCATCGCCCAGCTGGCCTGGAATACCCCGTACAGTCTGCGCAACAACAACATCAGCGACCTGGGGAACGTGTCCTGCGGGAACACCGACCCCGTCGACAATCCACCCGTCCGCTATATATGTTCTCCCGCGCATACGCTGTTCAACGGCGCGATCGTCGTGGCCGCACTGCTCGTCCTCCTCGGTGTCCTGCTCACTGCGCAGGCCTGGGGAAGAGGGCGGGCCTCGGTGACCGCGCGGGTGTTGATCGGCATCGGCGCCTGCGGGTATCTGCTCGCCGCGTTGTGGCCGGCTGACGTCGATCTCAATATGCATGTACTCGGTGCGCTGTTCATCATGGTCGGGGGGAACATCGGGCTGCTCGTCGCCGGAGTGGCTTTCGGGCGTGGACCGCTGAGGGCCCTCAAGGTGCCGACTCTGGTCATCGGGACGCTCGCGTTCGCCGGGACGATCGTGCACTTCGGCGACAACTATTTCGGTCTCGGAATGGGCGGTGCGGAGCGCATAGCGGTTTTCTCCCTGCAGGTCTGGCTGGCGATGACCGCCACCGTCATCCTTCGCGGTGTCGCTCAGCGAGCCGAATTCCGGAGATAGGCGAGCACCGCCAGGACCCTGCGGTGGGTGCTCTCGGTCGGCGGCAGGTCGAGTTTGCCGAAGATGCTGCCGACGTGTTTGCCGACCGTGGCCTCGGAGACCACCAGGGTCCGGGCGATCGCGGCGTTCGAGCAACCCTCGGCGATGAGACCGAGCACCTCGCGTTCGCGTGCCGACAGGCTCGACAGCGGGTCGCGCTGCCGCTGCAGCAGCTGCCGCACGACCTGCGGATCGACCACCGTTGCGCCCGCCGCCACGCTGCGCAGCGTGGCGGCGAACTCCTCCACATCGACCACACGGTCCTTCAGGAGGTAGCCCACGCCCCGGCCGTCCGCCGAATCGAGCAGGTCGGAGGCGTAGCTGAGCTCGACGTACTGGCTCAGGGCGACCACGGCCGTGCCGGGGCGGGTACGCCGCAGTTCGACGGCCGCGCGCAGCCCTTCGTCGGTGAAACCCGGCGGCATCCGGATGTCGGTCACCACCAGATCCGGCTCGTGCTCCGCGCCGGCCGCCCGGAGCCCCTCCGCGTCGCCGACCGTCGCCACGACCTCGAAACCGAACCTGCCGAGCAGACTGGCCAGGCCTTCCCGGAGCAGCAGCCCGTCCTCGGCCAGGACTACCCGGATCGCAGATCGTTCTGGCTGCACGGAAGCTCCACACGTAGCAGGGTCGGTCCGCCGTCCGGACTGGACAGCAGTATTCTGCCGTCGACCACCGCCAGCCGGTCCGCGAGGCCGGTCAGGCCCGTGCCCCGCACCGGGTCGGCGCCGCCGATGCCGTCGTCGAGGACCTCGACCGCCAGCGTCCGCCCTTCTCGCCGGACCGTGATCGAGGCGGCGGTGGCCCGGCTGTGCTTGGCGATGTTCGTCAGTGCCTCGGTGGCGACGAAGTACGCAGTCGTCTCCACGTGTTGGGGCAGCCGGTCCGTCACGTCCGTCAGCTCTGTGCGTACGGTGACCGGGATCGCGGACCG
Source organism: Streptomyces sp. GbtcB6 (assembly GCF_019091475.1). Classification (NCBI taxonomy): domain Bacteria; kingdom Bacillati; phylum Actinomycetota; class Actinomycetes; order Kitasatosporales; family Streptomycetaceae; genus Streptomyces; species Streptomyces sp. GbtcB6. Next base: position 158,607 of record NZ_JAGXJL010000023.1, read on the forward strand.
GTCGGCGAGCTCGCCGAGCGCCGCCGTCAGCCCCCGGTCGGTCAGCACTCTGGGGTGGATGCCGCGGATCAGCTCCCGCAGCTCGCCCATGAGCTGCTTGGCCTGCTCATGGGCGTCGGTCACGTTCTGGTACGCCTGGGTCCCCGGCGCGATGTCCAGACGCGCCAGACCGAGCCGCAGCGTCAGGCTGACGAGCCGTTCCTGGGTGCCGTCGTGCAGGTCGCGTTCGATGCGGCGCCGCTCGGCCTCGAACGCGTCCACGAGCCGCGCCCGTGACCGTGCCACCTCCACCAGCTCGGCCCGCAGCCGGTGCTCGTCCCCGTCGCCGAGGAGGGCCCGCGCCACCGCGCCGTGCGCACCGGCGAGCAGGGCCAGGAGATACGGCACGGCGGGAAGCATCACCACCCCCGCCAGCGCGTACCACAGGGCGTCGCCGACAGTGCCGGCACTGCCGAACCCGAGCGCCACCGGAGTGTCGTCATGGACCAGCAGCGGGGCGGCGATGAACCCGGCCACCAAGAACGCGACGCCGAACACCACCAGGTACGCCACCGGGCCGACCGTGACGAAGAGGACGGCATAGGCGACCTCGCGCCAGGTCGCCGCCTCGCGGCAGCGGGTCCGGACCCACGGCCAAGGACCGGGCCGCGGCGGCACCCGGTGGCCCGAGCGCACCGGGCGCGTGTCCACCAGAGCCAGCCTCCTGCGTTCCGCGACCGCCAGCGGCATCGCCGCCAGCGGAGCGCCGACGGCGATCAGCACGCCCCCGCCCAACACCGAGGCGAGCATGCCGCCTGGTGGGACATGGACTCCGTGGACGACCTGCGACCAGGCCATGAGCCACGGCAGCGCCAGCGCCCCGATCACCACACCGGCCGACAGCATCAGCGGCACCGACGCCAGCAGGTATCCCAGCGCACGCCACGGCCAAGCGCCCAGGAGGAACCGGCGCCCCTGCATCGACTCCCACACGGTCTGCGGATTCCCGGGCACGGGAACAACGCTAACCGCCCGCAGCGCACCGACCCTGCCGGCCAGGCCCCGTCTTCGGGGTATGCCTGGCCATACCCCGATCGGACGGGACACGAGAGCCCGGCGGTCAGCTTCTGGTCAGGATCCGCGTCCTGTCCGGGTCCTGCGTCTCCGGCGGGTTCTCGCCGGCCGAGTACAGGTAGTCGGAGTACATCCGCCCGGTGGGCTGCCGTACCGGCCGGGTGTCGGCGGTGGCGGGGACGGTATTCACGGTCCGGCCTCCGGGATGAACCCCGAGCGCCGGTGGGTCAGTCGGGCCCTAGCCCCGCGTCCCGCGCCAGCAGCGCCGCCTGGACCCTGTTCTCGCACCCCAGCTTCGTCAGGATGCGGCTGACGTACGTCTTCACTGTCGCCTCGCTCACATGGATCCGGGCGCCCGCGTCGGCGTTCGACAGCCCCTCACCGAGCAGCGCGAGCACCTCCAACTCCCTTGTGCTCAGGGCTTCCAGGCGCCGTCGGGCCTCCTCGCCGCGCTCTGCCGCCCTGCTGGAGGCGAGCGAGTCGACCACGTGCCGGGTGGCGGCGGGCGAGAGATACGCGTCCCCGGCCGCCGCCGCCCGTACCGCCTGGATCAGCTCGGCCGGTGCCGAGTCCTTCAGCAGGAATCCGGCGCCGCCCTCGCTCAGCGCGCGCAGTACGTTCGCCCGCTCGCCGAACGTCGTCAGGATCAGGGCCCGCACGGCCGGTGCCGCCCGGCGCAGTTCGGCCAGCGCGGACAGACCGTCCAGTACGGGCATCTGGATGTCGAGCAGGGCCACGTCGACGGCGTGCGCGCGGACCAGCTCGACCGCCGCGCGGCCGTCGGCCGCCTCCGCGACGACGTCGATGTCGTCGGCGGAGGTGAGGATCATCCTGATGCCCGCCCGGATGAGCGGTTCGTCGTCCGCGACGAGAACCCTGATCACAGCTCTCCTGCAAGGTGGTCGTGGCTACGACGTGCTCATGGCTACGACGTGCTCATGAAGGTCCGCTTCTCGATCAGTCTGCCGTCCCGGAAGCAGAAGCGGTAGGCGGGTGCCTTGCCTCCCTCGTCCGGCCAGTCCCCGCTCGACAGGTAGGACGAGCACGTCGCTCCGCGCGGTACCGGGGGAGAACCGTGGTCGCTGTCCAGAGCCCTGGCCAGGAAGGACCTGCCGTGCGGCAGCTTGTCCCGTACGGCCGCCTCGGTGTCGCCGACCCGCACCGAGGCGTAGACCGACGGATCGAGCATGAGCTTGTCGGCCTCATCGCCCACCAGTTTGACGATGAACACGACGGCCAGCCCCCCGAGCACCACGAAGGCCAGCAGCGCGCCACCGCATCCGATCCAGAGGCCCTTCTTCCTGCTTCCCATGGCGATGTCGAACTCCTTCTGCCTGTCCGGCGGACCGGACCAGTCGATGAGGTCGCCACCGTCTCCGGGCACCTGCCCTCCGCTCTGCCCCCGGAAGTCGTCCGCCGTGTCGACGAAGGTCGCCATCTCCCGCCCCGGATAGGGCAGGACGCCCGCGATCCGGAACCCGCCGTCGGCCGTGGCCCCCGCGTGCACCAGGCCGCCGATCAGCCGGGCCCGTTCCTGCAGCCCGGTCAGGCCCTGCCCGCCGCTGACCACGGTCTGCCCCGCGTCCTCGGCCGGCGCGGGCACCGGTCCGTTGGCGACCTCGACCACCAGGGAATCCGGCTCGTAGCGCAGCGCCACGGTGACCGGGGCTCCCGGGGCGTGCTTGAGGGCGTTGGTGAGGGCCTCCTGCACGATCCGGTACGCCGCGTGGTCGGCGGCGGGGGCCAGCGGCCGTGCCTCGCCCGTGCACCGGAGCTCCACGACCGCCCGCGTGCCCCGCGCCGCCGCCACCAGGGCGTCGATCCCCGCGGCGCCCCGGGTGACGGTCTCCGGTGCGTCCTCGCGCTCCCGCGCCCGGTCCGGGGTGCCGTCATGCAGGATGCCGACGGCCTCGCGCAGTTCGTGCATCGCGGTCACGGACGCCTTCCGCAGCACGCCGACCACCTCGCGCTGGCCGTCCGTCAGGCCCCGGTCCACCTCCAGCGCGCCCGTGTGGACGGCGATCAGCGCCAGTTGGTGGCCCAGGCTGTCGTGCATGTCCTGCGCTATCCGCTGCCGCTCCCGCAGGCGCGCGTGGGACGCGATGATCTCGCGTTCCCGCAGCAGCTGGGCGTTCTGCTCGTGCAGCGCGCGCAGCAGCCTGTGCCGCTGGGCGCGATAGCGACTGGCCAGACCGGGTACGACCACCGCCGCCAGGAATCCGAGCGTGGCGAACAACAGCGTCTGCGGCGCGGACAGCGGGAACGCCGCCTGCTGGACGGAGAGTCCCGCGTAGAGGACGTACGAAACCGCGAACAGCGTGAGCGCCCGCCGCGGCGCCTCGATCCTGGACCCCGCCGACCAGCTCACGACCATCAGCAACAGCCAGAAGGCGCCGAGCACGCCCGCGAGCGCCGCGGTGAACACCAGCACGCTCCCCGGGAACGCCCGCCGCAGCAGCACAGCCACCACGACGGCCACCGCCACGGCGACCGCCCGCGGCACGCTCCCGTCCGGCAGGTTCACGGCCGTGAACAGGGCCAGCACGAGGGCCAGCACCGTCTCGCCGACGATCCGCCGCCGGGGCCACATACCCGCCGCGCCCAGGTGTTTCCGGATGTCCTCCCGGACATCGAGGGCCTTCATCGTCACATCCACGCGCCCACGGTAGGCACCCCCGCCCGGGCACACAGCATCCGTTCGTCGCACCGGCCCGCGACGAAAGTCGCGCACTCGGGCGACACAGGCACCGTCTAAGCTCCGGGCCATGCGCGTTCTGGTCCTGGAGGACGATCCCGAGCTGGGCCCTGTCGTCGCCGCTCGGCTGCGTGGCGAGGGCTTCGCGGTGGATCTGGCGGGGACTCTGGCCGAGGCGGATCTCAAGCTCGCCGTCAATCGCTACGACTGTGTCGTGGCCGACCGCTCGGTGCCGGACGGCGACTCGCTCACGCTGCTCGCCGCACACCGGAGTACCGGATCGGCGATGCCCTTTCTGCTGCTGACGGCGCTGGACGCGGTGGACGAGCGGGTGGCCGGCTTCGAGCACGGCGCGGACGACTACCTGGTCAAACCGTTCGCCTTCGCCGAACTGGCCGTACGGGTAAGGGCATTGTGCCGCCGGGAACGGCCCGCGCGGCCGCCGGTCCTGCGGGCGGGCGACCTGGAGGTCGATCTGCCACGGCGCAGGGTGTCCAGGGCCGGGGTGCTGCTGAGCCTGTCGGCCAAGGAGTTCGCAGTGCTTGAGGTGCTGATGCTGCGCGCGGGCGAGGTCGTGACGCGCACCGAGCTGATCGAGAGCTGCTGGGACGAGGCGAGCGAGCCGATGTCCAATGTGGTGGACGTCCTCATCGGCCAGTTGCGCCGCCGGCTCGGCCCGCCCGATCCGATCCGGACGGTGCGCGGTGTCGGCTACTACCTGGGCGGCGAGGCGTGAGGCGTCGTACCACGGCATCCGCCATGTCTCCCGCCGTGGCCCGGCTGCGGCGCACCCGCCGACTGATGACGCTCCTGTTCGCCTCGGCCACCGCGGCCTGTCTCGTCGTACTCGCCGCCGTCGCCGTCCGCATCGACGCCGGGTCCCGTCGCTCCGGCCTCGACCACGAGGTCGGCAGCCGTGCCACCGGTCTGTCGCGGGCGGTGTGGTTCGACGCGGGGGTGCTGCACCTGGAGCCGCTGCGGGAGGACGAACTCGCCCGGGGCGCACAGGTGCTGGCCGTCCTCCAGACTGCGTCGGGGAAGGCGCCGGCGGTGCGGAACGTCGTCCCCGCGCGCTCGGCGCTGCCCGATGCGGAGCGGCTGGACGGGATCTGGCGGAGCGTCCTGGACGAACAGGAGACCGTGCTGGTCAGCGCACCTTCCGCCGGAGGCGGGCGGTTGCGGTGGGCGGCGGCTCCGGTCTGGGACGACGACCGGATCGGGGCAGCCGTGCTGGTCGGCACGGAGCTGGCGCGCAGCGAACACGATCACGACGTCCTGGTGCGGTGGCTGGCGCTCGGCTGTACGGCGCTGGTCTGCTGCGCGGCGGCCGTCGGCCATGTGCTGTCCGGCCGCGCCATGCGGCCCGCGGTGCGCGGGCTCGGGCAGCAGGAGCAGTTCCTGGCCGAGGCGGCACACGAACTGCGCACGCCGCTGGCGACGTTGCGGCTCGTGGTGGAGCGGGGTGGTTCCTCCGACGAGGCGCTGCGGCTGGTGGACCGGCTGAGTCGACTGGTCACCGGGCTGCTCGCCCGGGCTCGGCTGGAGGCGGGCGCGCAGCGGGCCGAGCTGGTGCCGCTGCGCCTGGACCAGCTGGTGGAGACCACGGTCGAGGAGCTCCCGGACCACGACAGCGTCACGGTGACGTCCGAGCCGGTGGTGGTCCTCGGCGATCCCGACCTGCTGGCCCAGGCGGTCCGCAACCTGGTGGAGAACGCCCAGCGGCACGGGGGCCCGACGGGGGCGCCGGTGGAGGTCACGGTCGCGCCGGGGCTGGTGACGGTGCGCGACCACGGGGCGGGGGTGCCGGTGGCGGACCGGGAGCTGGTGTTCCGCCGGGGGGTCACGGTCACCAGGGGGTCCGGGGCCGCCGCGGGTACCGGCGCCGGACTCGCCATCGTGCGCTGGGTCGCCGAGTTGCATCACGGCACCGCCCGCCTCACGGACGCCCCCGGCGGCGGGCTGCTCGCCGAGCTGCGGCTGCCGTCGCATCCGGCCCGCACGGCACCGGCGTCCTCATCGTCATCTCATGAAGGCCCCGGCACCGTGGGCGCATGAACTCATTGCGCACCCCCGGGCTGCCGGTCGCCGCGGGCGTCACCGGCCTGGGCACCCTGCTCGTCGCCGTGAACCTGTTCGGCATGCCCTTCGGCGGCGCCCGCACACCGCCCTCGACCGACGTGGCCGTCCGGGTCGACCAGGTCGGCTATGTGCGGGGGGAGGCGAAGCAGGCCTACGTCATGGGGTCCTCGAAGGCTCTGGCCGGAGCCCGCTTCAAGGTCGTCGACGCCGAGGACGAGGACGACGTGGTCGCGGCGGGCCGGCTCGGTCCCGTCACCGGCCGCTGGAACGCCACATACCCCTCGGTGCGCACCGCCGATCTCTCCGCCCTGAACACCCCCGGCACCTACCGTGTCGTCCTCACCGGCACCGCGGCCGGCCGCTCGCCCGCCTTCCGGATCGCCGGTGCCCGCGAGCTGATGACCCCGCTGGTCCGGGACAACATCCGCTTCCTCCAGGCCCAGCGCGACGGAGCCGACGTCCTTTCCGTCGGCGCCCTCAAGCGTGGCCCGTCCCATCTGGCCGACGAGGACGCGACCGTCTACGCCGACCCGGAGTACGACGAGGAGGGCACCGAACTGCTCGACGAGCGGCTGACCCCGACCGGCGCCCGGGCCGACGTCTCGGGCGGCTGGTTCGACGCGGGCGACTTCCTCAAGTTCACCGGCACCACCTCCTACTCGGTCGCCGAACTCCTGCTCGCCCAGCGCGAGTTGCCGCACATGCGGGAACTGTCCGCCGAGGCCTCGCACGGGCTGGAGTGGCTGGACAAGATGTGGGACGAAGACACCGGGACGCTCTACGCCCAGGTCGGCATCGGCGCGGGCAACGAAGCCGTACGGACCGACCACGACGTGTGGCGGCTGCCGGAGGCCGACGACCGGCTCGACGTGTCACCCGGTGACCCCGACTACACGATCAAGCACCGCCCGGTCTTCCGTGCCAACGAGCCGGGCGAGCCGATCACCCCCAGTCTGGCGGGACGGGTGGCCGCGGTCTTCGCCCTCGCCGCACAGCGCGTGGCCGGTACGGACCCGGAGGAGGCGCGGGACTGGCTGGACAAAGCCGCCGCCGTCTACGACCTGGCCGACACCGACCCGGACCCCGACGAGCCGCTCTTCACCGCCTTCCCGAGCGCCTTCTACCCCGAGGACTCCTGGCAGGACGACATGGAATTCGCCGGCGCCGAACTGGCCTTGGCTGCACGTGAGTTGGGAGACGACCGAGAAGGTGGCTGGACGGCTGACGCGGCCCACTGGGCCAGGGCCTACGTGGACTCCGACGTCAAGGGCACTCTCGACGTCGCGGACGTCAGCGCCCTGGCCCACGTCGACCTGGCCACCGCCCTGGACGGTGCGCGCACCAACGGCATCGGAGAGGCGGACCTGTACCGGGATCTCCGCCGCCAGTTGGACGACGGCGTCGACCGTGCCGGGCACGACCCGTTCGGTGCCGGCGCGGTCTACGACGACTTTGACGCCGTACCGCACACCTTCGGCCTGGTGGCCACCGCCCGCCTCTACGCCAGGGCCACCGGCGACACCCGCTACGGGACTTTCGCCGGCCGGCAGCGCGGTTGGGCCCTCGGTGCGAATCCCTGGGGGACCAGCTTCATGATCGGTGCGGGCGAGGTCTACCCGCACTGCCCGGAACACCAGTTGGCCAACCTCCGGGGCAGCCACGACGGCAAGGGTGCCATCTTGCGGGGTGCCGTGGTCAACGGGCCCAACGCGGCCGCGCAACTCGCGGAGTTGAACACCTTCCCCACCATGAAGAAGTGCACCGCCGCTCCGCCGACCGGATCCTGGACGGACTTCGACGGCAAGGGGTCGCGGTACGTGGACGACGTGGGCGCCTGGCAGACCGTGGAGCCCTCGCTGGACTTCACCACGACGGCACTGCTGGCCTTCGCGCTGACATAGACGTCGCTGCGCGAAGGCTTGACCTGGCACGACCGCGAGCCACACGGCCGGGACAGCTCGTCCGCGCCGGACTGCGCGGGCTGAGCCGTACCTGGTCGGCCTGGGCGGGGACGGACAAGGCGCCACCGCGTGGCGTTCGACGTTGTGGACGCCCGTCCCGGAGCGCCGCTTCATCGCCCGCAGCGCGGACGGCGACCGCCGCACCGTACCGCTGAGCGTGCCCCTGCCGAAGGCCGACCCACAACGGTTCACGGCCGAGGCCGACACCTCGCGCTCTCTCCTGGGGCCGGCTTTTCCGGTGTGGGGGCTGGCGCAGCGAGGCTCATGCGCAAAGCTGCGTCCATCAGCTCGGCACGGCCGCCCCCTGTTGTGTCGGCGGTAGGTCTCCCGGTCGAATGCCGGTGGTCTGCCGCCGTTGCGGCCGCGGCTCAACCTCTGGCGTTGCTGGTCGTTCTTCTCCGCAACGCTGGTCAACGGCCGAGCATGTGCGACGTACCGTCACCGGGCCGGAAAGCTGGTGCCCCAGTGTTCCTCTTCCAGGAGGAGCCCATTGGCCAGGTAGCTGATGGTGCGGTACCAGCCGGCCAGAACGAGGAGTTCGAGCAGTTGGCCGTCCTCGTAGTGCACGCGCAGGGCATCCCAGGCAGCCTGCGAGAGCTGCGCCGTGTCGTGCAGTTCGTCGACCGCGCCGAGCAGTGCCGCGTGGCGTGGCGGCCATGAGACGTTCGCCGCGGGATCGGTGTCGGTCGTCGCCTGAAGCTGTTCGGGGCCGAGCCCGGCCTGCCGGGCGAGGGTCGCGGCGTGTACGCCCCACTCGTAGGAACAGCCGGTGCGCGCGGTGACGCGGGCGATGACGAGCTCCCGGTCGATGGCGGGGAGGCTGCCGTGTCCCAGGAGCCCGGCGCCCAGGGCGAACATGCGTGAGGCCAGCTCCGGGTTGCGGTGCAGGACGCGGAACAGCGTGAGCGGCTCGTGCGGCACGCCGGGGGGCATCCACCGGCGGAGTGCCTGGTCGACTTGGGCCGTGTACGGCGGGGCGAGCGGTTCGATGCGCGGCATACGACATCCCTTGCTTCGATTTTCGAATCACTATCATGCTTCGAGAAGCGAAGCGCAAGGAGTGGGTAATGGGAGCCAGAGCGCCACGGCCGGGCGTGCCGGTGCGGGGGTCCGAGTCGGGCCGTCCGGTCATGGCCGCACTCGATCTGCTCGGACGGCGTTGGACGATGCGCATCCTGTGGGAACTGAGTCAGGCACCGACAGGCTTCCGCGAACTGCAGCGCCGATGCGAGCGCATGTCCTCCAGCGTGCTCAGCACCCGCCTCGACGAACTGACCGGCGCCCGCCTGCTCACCCTGCACAGCGACGGCTACCACCTCACGCCACTCGGTCAGGACCTTGTCGAGGCGCTGAGTCCGTTGGACGCCTGGAGCCGACGATGGGCAAGGGAAACGGACAACGCTGCGGCCGAGGACTGAAATGGTCGCGGCGCGACTGGTGCGACCGCGGCGTCGAAGCCGTGAGGGGCTTTCTCAGGAGGGCAGCTCGATGAGCGCGCCGAGGACGTAGAGGACGACGGTCACCAGAACAGGGGTGTCGCTGAGGAACAGAAGGGCGTCCCGCCCACGACCGACACTCCTGCGTCGGCCGGGACCAACCCAGGATCCTGTTCATCGTGACCTGGATCTCCGGAACACCCGCGCGTCCTTCGTCTTCCGGAGCTCCGGGTTGAGGAACACCCCCCCCGCGTTGCTTCGCCAAGCCGCCAACCTGCCGACCAGGGCCGCTAATTGACCCAGCTGCGCGGGTCCCGTCTCACGCGCCCCGTCGGCCCCGCATCAAGATTCCGATGGCGCGGCGTCAAAGACGCGACAAGACAGGACTACTCCGTGTTCGAAACGCAAGAGTGGCCCTCGCGGAAGGCGCGGCGCAGGCCGCTCCGCAGTGCCCGCGCATCGCGCCTCACCGAGGACGACTCATGGGCGACCTGGATGGTCTCGACGGGTCTGCCGCCCGAAGAGGTATATGCGGACAGCAGTGCCCATACCATCACCGCCTGGCTCGGCGCGGACCCGGACGAACTCGATCCGGACACCACCACCTTCGAGCCGGACGGACCGGGGGTCGTGGTGGTGTGCACCGACGGGCTGTGGAACTACGCCTAGTCCGCGCAGGAGTTGGCATCGGCGGTACCGGCGGACGCCCGCGCGCACCCCCTGCGATGCGCGCAGGTGCTGGTGGAGGCGGCGCTCGACAGGGGTGGCCGCGACAACGTGACGGTCGCTGTCCTGCCGTTTCCGGTGTCTGCCGCACGAGCGGAGCACGAACCCAGCGCAAGCGGAACACGAAGCCGCGTCATCCGCGTGAAGCGGGCCCAAAGGAGCGCAATCGATGGCTGTCTTCGCCAAGTCGACCGTGCCGCAGTTCGCGGTCGACATCTACCAGAACGAGTACCTCCCAGTGCGCGGAGGGGCGAAGGGCGCCCTGCGGCGACCTCGCCCGATTCTGCGAGGAGTGCCGCTACGACCTCACCACTCAGGCCGGCGCCCTCTCCGCCCCGCCGTCCCCCTCCTCACAGCCTCCCGTGTGGCGTTCACGCGGGCACCGACGGCCTTCCCCGGCCGACGGTGTCGAGCAGTAGCTTCGCGGCCGCGGCCGGCCCGTCGGTGCGGATGCCGTTGGCCACGGCCCTCGCCCGTGCGAGGGTCTCGGCGCCGAGGGCGGTCCCGAGTGCGGCTGACAGGGACTCGGTGGTCGGAGTCGGGCCGTCGTGTGCCGCGCCGATGCCGAGGGCGGCGACCCGCCCGGCCCAGTAGGGCTGGTCCGCCGCCTGGGCCACCACCACCTGCGGCGCCCCGGCCTGGGCGGCCGTCGTCGTGGTGCCCGCGCCGCCGTGGTGCACGACGGCGGCCACCCTGGCGAACAGTGCCTGCTGATTGACCTCGCCGACGACGAAACAGTCGTCGCGGTCGTCGATCAGGGCCAGTTCGGCCCAGCCGCGACTGACGAGCGCGCGGCGGCCGTGCGCGCGCACCGCCTCGACGGACACCCTGGCGATGTCCGCCGAGACGCCTCGCATGCTGCCGTAGCCGACGAACACCGGGGGTGCGCCCGCGTCCAGGAACGCCAGCAGGTCCTCCGCCAACGGGCGTTCGTCGGGAAGGATCCACGCCCCGGTGTGCACGACGTCGAGCTCCGGGGTCTCCCGCCACGGCCCCAGGACCGGGTCCGAGGCCAGCCAGGGCCGGTCGGTGAAGATGAAACCGTAGACGTCGTCGACCGGCGGCAGACCGACCGAGGCCCGGTGGGCGTTGAGCGCCTCGCCGTGCAGCGCGTTGAAGGTCCGGGCGTTGAGTTCCCACAGCGCCAGGTTGTCGGTCACCTCCGGCGGGAACGACTGGCCCGGCAGCAGCGCGGGGGGCGCCTGGTGCGGAGACCGCAGCAGGAACGGGCAGAAGGTCGCGTACACGTAGGGGATACCGAGTTTCTCGGCCGCCGACCGCGAGGAGAAGTGCGCGAGCCCGGTCGCCAGGAGGACGTCGCACCCCTCGGCGGCCGCGACGACCGTGTCGAACTGTGCGGCCAGTTCGGCCACCCGGCTGGAGGCCGCCGATTCCGTCGACGGCGCCGTCATCGTGCCCATCGGCCTGCCGACCGCGACCAGTTCCACCCCGACCCTGGCCAGCAGCCGGGCGAAGACCTCGTCCGGCGGCGCACAGACCCTCACCTGCGTACCGAGCTCCCGCAACCGCACCGCGAGCGCCACCAGCGGCTCGACATCCCCGCGCGACCCATACGTCGACAACAACACACGCACTACGCGACTCCCGTTTTCGCAGGTACTGGCCTCGGCCGGCGATTCTGCGGCCTGACCGGGGCCTTGCCGCAAGCCCCCCGGTGCGCTATACGTTGAGCACGGCAAGGAGCGGGAATCTCCTTGCCGTTGCCTTTTTGCCGTCCGTGGCGAACGGACGACCTCCCGATGCAACGGCGGTGTGCCGCGTAGCAGGTCGGGCTGCACTGGCTGATGTCGACCAGCAGGGAAGACTCCGCGTGCCGTCAGCCGCGAGGGGAGCCGGGCTTCCCCCTTCATCCCGCTCTGCGGCATCGTGCCGAATCGGGAACCGGCATGCGGGGTGTGCTGTCAAGGGGCATGTGACGGACCTGTATCGTCCCGCACGACATGCCCGGTAGCCGGCCTGCGCCGAGGAGGATCGACATGACCAGCCATCGGCACCCGACCGGCTCGGACGAAGGACCAGCAACGGGGCTGCCAGGGCCTCATGCTCCGGATCCGCGAGCCGCAGTCCGCCTCTCGCTGATGGTCGGGGCGCTCGGTGTGGTGTTCGGCGACATCGGGACCAGCCCGATCTACACCCTCCAGACGGTGTTCAACCCGGGCGACCCGCACCCCGTCCCGGTCAGCACGGAGAACGTGTACGGGGTGGTGTCCCTGGTGTTCTGGTCGGTGATGATCATTGTCACGGTCACCTATGTCCTGCTCGCGATGCGCGCCGACAACGACGGCGAGGGCGGCATCATGGCGCTGATCACCCTGCTGCGCCGGTGGAGCGGACAGCGCGGTGCGCGGGCCGCCGGCATCCTGGCGGCCCTGGGCATCTTCGGCGCGTCCCTGTTCTTCGGCGACAGCATGATCACACCGGCGATCTCGGTGCTGTCCGCGGTCGAGGGCCTGAAGGTAGTCGAGCCGTCGCTGGGCGATGCGGTCGTGCCGATCACGGCCGTGATCATCGTGGTGCTGTTCCTGGTCCAGCGCAGGGGAACCGCGGCGGTGGGCCGGGTGTTCGGGCCGATCATGATCGCCTGGTTCCTGGCCATCGGCGCCTGCGGCGTCGTAGGCATCGCCGACCACCCGGAGATCCTCAAGGCGCTGTCACCGACCTACGCGGCGGGCTTTCTGTACGGCCACTTCGGGACCGCCTTCTTCGCCCTGGCCGCGGTCGTGCTCGCGGTCACCGGCGCCGAGGCGCTCTACGCCGACATGGGGCACTTCGGGCGCCGCCCGATCACGCGGGCCTGGCTGTTCCTCGTCTTCCCGGCGTGCGTCCTCAGCTACCTCGGCCAGGGCGCGCTGATCCTCGCCGACCCGGGCAACATCAGCAGCCCGTTCTTCCTGCTCGTGCCGGGCTGGGGACGCTGGCCGATGGTCCTGCTGGCCACGGCCGCCACGGTGATCGCCTCCCAGGCGGTGATCACCGGCGCGTACTCGGTGACCTCCCAGGCGGCACAGCTGGGCTACCTGCCGAGGCTGCGGATCGCGCACACCTCCGAGTCCGCCGTGGGCCAGGTCTACGTCCCCTGGGTCAACTGGCTGCTGATGGTCTCGGTCCTCACCCTGGTCTTCGCGTTCCGCAGCTCCGCGGCACTGGCCTTCGCCTTCGGTATGGCGGTCACCGGCACCATCACCATCACCACCCTGCTGTTCTTCTACGTCGCCCGCGCCAAGTGGGGCACACCGCGTTGGCTGATCGGTACCGGCGCGGCGCTGCTGCTGACGGTGGACCTGCTGTTCGTCGCCGCCAACCTGACCAAGCTGGTCCACGGAGCCTGGCTGCCGCTGCTGATCGGCCTCACCGTGTTCACCGTCATGACCACCTGGCAGCGCGGCCGCGAGCTCGTCACCGCCGAACGGGCGCGACGCGAGGGTCCGTTGGAGGAGTTCATCGAGGAACTCCGCGCCAAGGAGGCGACGACGCTCCGCGTGCCCGGCACGGCCGTCTTCCTCAACCGCGGCAAGCAGACCGCGCCCCTGGCGATGCGGGCCAACCTCGAACACAACCACGTACGGCACGACCACGTCGTGATCCTGGCCATCACGACCGAACCCATTCCCCGCGTCCCGGCCGACCGGCGGATCACCGTCGACGGCCTCGGCTACGCCGACGACGGGATCGTGCACGTCACCGCCCACTTCGGCTACATGGAGACACCGGACGTGCCCGGCGTCCTGGCGGCGCTGGACCCGGCCTCGACCGAGGGGCCGCTGCAACTCGACGAGGCGTCCTACTTCCTGTCCACGATCGAGCTCCGCCGCGGAAAAGCGCCCACGATGGCGCCCTGGCGCAAGCGCCTGTTCATCGCCACGTCCTACATCACAGCCGATGCCGCCGAGTACTTCGGCCTGCCCCGCGACCGGACGGTCATCATGGGCTCCCACATCGAGGTGTAGGCGAGCGCAGACTTCCACACCGAGACCGGACCGGCCCCTCCCGGCCACGCCGTCACCACACCGTACGGCCCGGGCTCCTCGACGTACGCGCCCTTCCCAGCCGTGACCGGAGTTCGACGAGACAGAGTGCGACGCTCGGCTGTTCGGCCTGGTGGGTCAAGGATCGTGCGCGCCGGCGCCTGATACCGCACACCCGAGTCGGCCGCGCCTACCGCCTCACCTCGGACCATCTCGCCGAGATCGCGGTCGTCATCCGTGGTCCGGACCTGGCTGGGCGGTGTCGTGCGAGTTCGTTCGCGGTTTCGTGTGGAGGATCTCGCGGGCCTGTTCCGCGGAGCGGGCGATGCTCTCGCTGACGAAGTCGAGGAAGCGGGCGACGTTCTCCAGGCGGGTGGCGGCCGGGGTGCCGGGGACGAGGACGCCGACGCCCTGCCGTGCGGTCTCCGCGACCTGGGCGGTGGACCGGGCGCTGGCCATCATCGACTGGTACCAGATGTCGTCGTCGACGACGTAGCGCTCGCGGCGGCCCTCGCCTTGTTCCCGGCGGGCGAGGCCCTGGCTCTCCAGGAACGCGATCGCCTTGGAGACGGACGCCGGGCTGACCTTCAGGCGCTCGACGAGTTCGGACGCGGTGAGGCTGCCGGTGTCGGTGAGGGTGATGGAGGCCATCACCCGGGCCGGCATGGTGGTCATGCCCGAAGCCATCATGACGGTGGTGAGCGTCTCCTCGTACTCGGCCACGGCCTCCGGGTCGCGTCCGTGGGCCGGCCGGGGCACCTCGGTCCCTCGGGGCGCGGCCTGCCGGCGCCGGTGGGCGCGGCGTTCGGTGGCGCGATGGGCCAGGTCGGCGCGGTAGGCGGTGGGGCCGCCGTTGCGCATCACCTCACGCGTGACCGTCGAGGTCGGACGGTCCAGGCGCCGGGCGATCTCGGCGTAGGCGAGGCCGTCTGCCACTCCCAGCGCGATCTGCTGGCGTTCCTGCTGGGTGAGCCTGCCTCCCGGCATCGCGGTCTCCTTCGTGCCCCTTGGTGGTCCCTGCTGTCCCCAGCGTAGCTTTCACCACCAATTCATTGCAACGTTCCCGTGGTCGTCGTTGCATTTAGTTCCAAGGTCAATGCAACACTTTATGGCCTCTGTACTGCAATAATGATGACTCTTCGCAATGAAGCTGTTGCCTGAATGGTGAATGCAACGTAGCTTTTCGTTCATCGGAAACAGCGAGTCACAGGAGAGAACAATGCAGAAGTTCGACACCCCCGCCCCGATCTCCGCCGTCCTGGACATCCCCGCCGGACGCATCCAGTTCATCGCCGCGGACCGCACCGACACCATCGTCGAGGTCCTGCCCGCCAACCCCGCCAGGAACCGAGACACCAAGACCGCCGAGCAGACCACCGTCGCCTACACCGACGGCGTCCTGCGGATCACGACCGCGGCCTCCGGCAACCAGCTCTTCGGCCCGTCCGGATCCCTGGAGGTCACCGTCAGGCTGCCCGCCGGCTCCCGCGTCGAGGCCAGGACGGCCGGCGCCGAACTCCGCGGCGTCGGACGCCTCGGCGACATCGCGTTCGAGGGCGCGTACCGCCAGGTCAAGATCGACGAGGCCGCGGGCGTCCGCCTCACCGCGCTCGACGGCGATGTCGAGATCGGCCGACTGGGCGGCCCCGCGGAGATCAGCACCGCACGCGGCGACATCCGGATCAACGAGGCCGTGCGCGGCACCGTCGTGCTCCGCACCCAGGACGGCGACATCTCGGTCGGCGCGGCCGCCGGTGTCTCGGCCGCCCTGGACGCCGGCACCGACTACGGCCGCGTCAGCAACTCCCTCAAGAACGACGGCACCGCCGAACTCGACATCCGCGCCACCACCTCCCGGGGCGACATCACCGCCCGCAGCCTCTGAGGAAGCAGCACGCGCAGGGCCCGTATCAGCCGTACCCGACAGCCCACACGATCAGGGGGAACAACGACATGACGAAGAACGGCACTTCCTCGGCCGGGTCGACATGGACCGGCATGGTGCGGGTCGACGACACGGCCCTGGCCGTCGCCGACACCGGCGGTACCGGCATCCCGGTGGTCTACCTCAACGGCCAGTTCGCCACGCAGGGCTACTGGCGGCGGGTCGTCGCCGAACTGGGCCCGGAATGGCGGCACATCACCTACGACGAGCGGGCCCGCGGCAGGAAGTCGCAGCGCTCGGCGGACTACTCCTTCGAGGCCGCCGTCCGGGACGTCGACGCCGTGCTCGCGGCCAGGGGCGTGGACCGGGCGCTGGTGGTGGGCTGGTCCTACGGGGCGTTCGTCGGGGCGCACTGGGCCCACCGGAATCCGGAGCGTTGCCTGGGTGCGGTCCTGGTCGACGGCGCGGAACCGTACGACTGGCTGGACGAGGCCATGGAGCAGCGGATCCGGAAGATGTTCCGGCGGATGGGCTGGTTCCTGCCGCTGCTGCGCCCCACGGGCCTGACCCCGCGGATGACCCCCCAGGAGATGGCGGACTGCAACATCGAGCTCGGCAGGATCTCCCGTGAACGCGAGCTGGGACCCGTGCTGGACGGCATCACCGTCCCGGTGCGCTATGTGCTCGCTTCGGGGGCGTCCCTCGGAAGCAAGGGCGACGAGCAAGAACGCATCCGCGCAAGCCTCGACCAGGTGTTCGGGCGCAACCCGAACCTCCGGCTCAGCGCGAAGGTCGCCAGCAACCACGACGCGATCCTGAAGAAGGATTTCCCGGCCGTCGCCGAGGCCGTGCGCGAGGTCGCCGCCCCCGACCGCGGGGGACGCTGAAGGCATGACCAGCGGGCTGACGACCGCGCGTTCTCGCTACCGTCGTCCGTCATCACCGTCCGGCTCGACCGCGTCCGGACCGCGCAGGGCGCCCAGCCCTTCGCGCGGGAGCGTGACGTTCAGGGACGGATGGCCACCGTGGCGACAGTTGGCCGGACGCTCAGTACATGGTTTCCTGAATTCAGGATCACGTGTACTGTCGTGTCTGTGCTGACTGTTGCCTCCGACGTCGACGTGCTGGCCCGGTTCGGCCGCGCGCTCGCGGACCCGATCCGCTGCCGCATCCTTCTCGCCCTGCGTGCTGCCCCGGCCTACCCCGCCGACCTCGCCGACGCCCTCGGGGTCTCGCGCACCCGACTGTCCAACCACCTCGCATGCCTGCGTGACTGCGGTCTGGTCGTGACCGTGCCCGACGGCCGCCGTACCCGCTACGAGCTCGCCGACGACCGCCTCGGCCACGCGCTCGACGACCTGCGCAACGCCGTGGTGGCCGTCGAGACCGACCGCACCTGCGTCGACGCCGACGAAAAGGGGTGCTGCTGATGACCGTGATATCCCTCGGCCCCGCCCCGGCCCGCCGGGACGCACTCACCCGCCGGATACGGCTGCTGGTCGCCGCGACCATCACCTACAACGTCGTCGAGGCGATTGTCGCCGTCACCGCCGGCACCCTCGCCTCCTCCACCGCCCTGATCGGCTTCGGCCTCGACTCCGTCATAGAAGTCTCCTCGGCCGCCGCCGTCGCCTGGCAGTTCTCCGCCCGCGAGCACGCCGTACGCGAGGCCCGGGAGAGGAGGACTCTGCGGATCATCGCGGTGTCGTTCTTCGTGCTCGCCGCCTATGTGGGCGTTGACGCCGTACGCGCCCTGACCGGCACCGGCGAGGCCGAGCGTTCCGTCCCCGGCATCGCGCTCGCCGCCCTCTCCCTGGCCGTCATGCCCTTCCTGTCCGCCGCCCAGCGTCGCGCAGGCCGCGAACTGGGCTCCGCCAGCGCGGTCGCCGACTCCAAACAGACCCTGCTGTGCACCTACCTCTCGGCCGTACTCCTGGTCGGCCTGGTCCTCAACGCCACCTTCGGCTGGTCCTGGGCCGATCCCGCCGCCGGCCTCGTCATCGCGGCCATCGCCATCAGGGAAGGCCGCGACACCTGGCAGGGCAAGGGCTGCTGCGCCCCCTCCGGCGCGAACGTCCCCGCAGCCAAGAAGGCCGACGACGCGTGCGGCTGCCATGCCGCCTGCGACTGCTGCGACTGACCTGGAGACCTGCGGTTCGGGCGGGTGGATCGGCCGACTTCCGCTGGAGGACACGCCGAGGCCGGACTCGGGGATGGTCATCGGGTTGCGTTTCGCGGTGGCGCCTGAGGTGCGTTCGTTGCCGGGGAGTGTTGTTGCCGAACAGGGCGTTGACGACGGCGCCGCGCAGTCCGGCTGCGCATCGTGGCAAGGGGTGGGAGGAGGTCACGGAGCAGGCGATCCGGGCGCCGGCCGGCAGGGGTAAGCCGTTGGTGTCTGTTCGGTGGGGACGTCACGCGCGGAATCTGCGGCCGTTGCTGGGGGATCTTCCGGCGATTGACTGATCGTTTCAAACTGGTTGGCGGTCACATAGCGGCCTACGGTGTCCAGGGTGTTGGTGGCAGAATGCCGAGGTGGAGTCGATCTTGCGTGCCGCCGGCGAACTGCTGGACGTCGAGTTGTCCGGGCCGGTCGACCTGGGTGGCAGTTCGCGTAGCACCGTGTTGCGTTGTGAAACGGCTGGCGGCGGCAGTGTGATCGTCAAGGCGTTCAGCAACGAGCCGGAGTCCCTGCGCTGCTTCACGGCTGAGGCCGCCGGGCTGTCTCTTGGGATCGCCGGTCCCGAGATTCTGGGTGTGGACCCCGAGATTCCCTTGCTGGTCATGGCGGACCTCGGGAACGCACCTACCCTGGCGGACGTTCTGCTCGGGAGCGATCCGGCGGTCGCGGAAAGCGGGTTGCTGGCCTGGGCCCGCGGGCTCGGGCGGCTGGCCGCCGAATCGGTGCACCGGCGTGCCGATCTCAGGCGGCTGTGGTCCCGGTACGACAAGGGCATGCTGTCCTGGGAGGACGAGCCGTGGATCGCGCAGAGGCCCACTGATCTGCTCGCGCTGCTCGACGGCGCCGGAATCCGGGATGGCCGCGGAGATCGAGCAGGCGTATCGCGCGGAGGTCGTCGGCGTGTACCCGGCACTGGCCGAGGACGAGGTGTGGCAGGCCGGCATGTGGCAGGCCGTAGCGGTCTGGACGGTGGACGCGACGGTGAGGATGCTGCCCCGCGCCGTGGAGGACGGGCCGCTGCACCCGACTCGGCGTCCGGTCCCGACGAGGCGCCAGGTGCTGAGGCATCGCTGGGAGATGGCGAGCACGCTGGAGGAGTTCCCGGCGTTCGCGGAGACGATGCGGTTGTTGTTGCGCGAGGTCGCCGGAGGCTGGGATGTGGCGCCGCTGCCGGGGTATCCGGCTTTCGGAAACCGAGGAGCGAGTCGGTCGTTTCAGGCACCGGTCGGGGTAACGACTCCCGGCTGAAGGTGTGTCGGGGCAGGATCTGCCGAATGTCTGCCGATCTTCTTCCTGATGATGTGTGGGAGCGGACGGTTCCGTTACCGGACCGAGGCCTGGCTCACTCTGTGACGAAGTCGGCCATCATCGCCATGTCCTCGTGCTCGAGGTTGTGGCAGTGCAGCAGAAACCGCCCGGGGTAGTCGGTGAAGCGCGTGACGATCTCCACGGACTCGGCGGGACGCAGATCCACGGTGTCCTTCCAGCCCGCGTCGTACGGGCCGGGCGACCGGCCATTGCGGGCGGTCACCTGAAAGTGGTTCAGGTGCAGGTGCACGGGGTGGTGGAAGTCGGTGACGAACCGCCACACCTCGGTGGTGCCGAGGCGGACGGTCGCCAGCGGCCTGCCGGGCTCGTAGGGGCGGCCGTTGATGGTCCATCCGGATCCGGCCCGCCGCTGGAAGTGGAAGGTACGGGTCGCCGCGGCCCGGTCGGCCCGCGGTGCGGGAATCGTCGAGAGCCGGTCCGGCACACGGGAGTCGTCGGCCGGCGGCCGGGCACCGGAGACGTCGAACCGCATGACGGTCGCCGTGCCGCCGCTGCCCAGCCGGTTGACCAGCCGTACCCGGGTGCCGGGCCGGTAGCGGGCGAAGTCGACGACCACGTCGAAGCGTTCGGCCGGGGCGATGTCCAGGGTGTCGTGCGCGAGCGGCCGCTCCAGCAGGCCCCCGTCGCCGCCGATCTGCACCAGAGCGCCACCGCCCGGCGGCGCGGGGTCGAGCGCCAGTCGGTAGCGGCGGGCGTTGGAGCCGTTGAGCAGCCGCAGCCGGTAGCGCAGCCGCTGGGTCTCGAGCACCGGCCAGGGCGCCCCGTTGACCAGGATGACGTCGCCCAGGACACCGTCCATGTACCGGTCGGTGACGCCCGCCGTGCGCTGTCCGGCATCGAGCGCCGGGTACTGGAAGGAGCCGTCGGCGGCGAAGGACCGGTCGGCGATCAGCATCGGTATGTCACGCTCCCCACCGGGCAGGGGCAGGGCCTTCTCCTCGTCGTCGTGGACCAGATGGAACCCGGCGAGCCCGTGCCAGACGTTCGGCCCGGTGAAGCCCATGCGGTGGTCGTGGTACCAGAGTGTCGCGGCCCGCTGCTCCATCGGGTACGTGTACGTCCGCTGCCCGGAGGCGGTGTCCTGCGCGCCACCGGCCCCGGGCATGCCCGGCATCCCGGCCATGCCCGCGGTGCCTTCCGTGCTGTTGCGAGGCAGGATCAACGCGGTCGGGTAGCCGTCGCTGCCGTACGGGGTGTGCCCGCCGTGCAGGTGGACCACGGTCGGACGGGGCAGCTCGTTGCGGTGCCGCACCACCGTCCGCCGTCCGGAACGGGACACGATGGTCGGCCCCGGGAACGTCCCGTCGTAGGTCCAGGCGTCGGTCTCCAGACCCGGGAGGATCCGCAGTCGCGCCGGCCGCTGGGTGATCTCGTAGACGTCCGCCGTGCCGCTCGTGCTGACCGGTGCGAGCCGGGACGGCACGGGCAGCGGCACCTCGTACGGCCTCGGCAGCGGGGCCCGGCTGCGCAGCAGCAGCCCCGGCTGACCGGACGTCAGAGCCCCGCCGGCCACGGCCCATCCGCCCGCGGTGAGCGCGCCGCCGCCCATGGCCGCCGCGGCGAGCAGGCGCCGCCTGGTGATGCCGCCGGTCATGCGGACCCCTCCTCGGCGGCGGAGCCCTCGGCGGACCCGGCGCCTTCGGTACGGGAGGACGGGGTCCATGCGGCCGCCGGGCGCCAGGCCCGGACCAGCATCAGCACCGTACAGGCGATGATGGCCACGCCCAGCGGGACATGAACGGCGAGCACCCGCCCGTACCCCATGGCTATCTGCCCGGCTTCCGCGCCGAAGAGCGCGACGGAGGCCAGGGCCGGCCAGCCCGGTCCGCCCCCCGGCCGCCACAGCAGCAGCGCGGCCGCGATCTGCGCCACGGCGGTGAGCCCGGTGGCGGTGGCGTTCAGCGCGTGGAGGTCGAGGGCCGCGTAGTGACCGGAGAGAAAGCTTCCGGCGAGGACCGCCTGCCCCAGAGCGAGGACGGCCTCGCCGGTCACCACGGTCCGGAAGAGCATCAGGGCCCAGCGCCGCACCGGAGGAGGTCCGCCGTTCGCGGGTGGGGGCGGCACCTGGACCGGGGGTGGGATGGACGCAATCGATTTAGGCATGCATGAGATAGTGCCATATGGAACTGTCTCGCGGTAACCAATCTCGCGTTGCCCTATGCTGATGCCGATGAACCCGCCCGACTCCACCCCGCGCCCACCCGGCACCGGCCGTGTCCGCGTCGGCCCGCTGCTCCGCCTCGCCCAGCGGCGCGCCGCCCACACGTTCGCCGACGCCCTGCGTCCCCTGGGCATCGAGGGCCGCCACTACGGCGTCCTGCTCAACCTGAACCTGCACGGACCGCTCAGCCAGCGCCGGCTCATCGACCTCACCGGCGGCGACAAGTCCTCGATGGTGCGCACGGTCGACGATCTGGAGACCCGCGGCCTGGCCGTACGCCGCCCCTCACCCAGCGACCGCCGCGCCTACGCCGTCGAAATCACCGAACAGGGCAGGGCGCTGTTCGCCGAGGCGTCCGTCGTCGCCGACAACGTGGCCGCACGGCTCCTCGGTCACATGGACGAGGGCGACCAGGACCTGCTGTGCACCCTGCTGGAACGCTTCGTCGCGGCCCCGGAGGCCTGACGCGGCGCCAAAGCGCTCCGCTGGAAGCACGGTGATGAACCCGCGGGCCGGCGGAGGCTGGCCACGCCCACGCGGCGGTACCGCATACCGATACAGCCTCTTCCACGGAGGACGGTCACCGCGCAGGGCATCCCTGTGAACAACCAGGAGTCCCCCCACGGCCGGGGATCCTGACTGCACGGGACTCCGACTGGTTCAGTGCCCAGGCCTACGGCTCAGAGTGGCAACTGTGGGGTTCGAACCGCTGTTTCGTGACGGCTACGCCAGACCGCCCATCGCCGTTGGCGCCATCCCCCATCTCACCCTGCCCTGACCGGCGTCCGGCCTGGGCGGTGTCACGGGAGATCCCGATGTCCTACTCGACGGGATCCAGGTAGAAGTTCGCCTGCGCGGCCCGGTCGCCCTCGACGCGTACGATGACCACGCCCCTCAACAGCTGAGACGTGCCCTCGACGGTGGTACCGGTCATCTCCCACTCGCTCCAGATGACATCGCCGTCCCGGACGGACCGTAGTACGCGTGCTTCGATGTCCGGCACGCGGGCGAAGAGGCCGGCCCAGTTCTTGCGTACTACTTCCTGCCCCACGAAACTGCGCGCCGGGTGGGTCGGCATGTCGCAGCGGTAGTTCTCCGTGAAGCAGGAGACGAGAGCCTTGAGATCGTGCGTCGAGATCGCATTCTGCAGGTCGTCGAGAAACGCGGACACGCAACTTCCTTTCGTTCGGGCAGGTTTGGCATGTGTAGTCCCGCGGGGCTGGAGTTCCTCGGGTGACCCGCAACTCACCAGGTCCACCGGTACACCTCAGCCCTGACAGCGCGCTGCACCGACCGCAACTCCACACGGTGTCGAGGATCAGGTCGAGCGAGGGCCGACGCCCCGGACACACGGGTCATGAAGGAGATCATCGGCTGATCCACGGACCCGCACCCCCGACTGCGGCGATCCGCCTCGCATGTCACCGAGTTACGCGATGTGCGGGTTGCCGTTCGATGCGCCGAGGCCGCCGTCGACGCGGATATGGGCCCCGTTCACATAACTCGCCGCCGGACTCGCCAGGAACGTGATGACGGAAGCCGCCTCGGCAGGATCGCCGAAGCGCTGCATGGGGACACGGTTGAGCGCGGCGGCGACGATCGCGTCGTTCTGCAGGAATCCCGCGGTCATGTCAGTGGAGATCATGCTGGGGTGGACGGCGTTGACCCGGACGCCTTCCGCGCCGTGGTCGAGCGCCATCGCGTTGGTCAGGTTGGTCACCGCGCCCTTGGCGGCGTCGTAGGCGGCCAGTCCCCAGTCACCGCCGAGCCCGGATGCCGAACCGACATTGACGATGCTGCCGCCCACGGCGCGCAGGTGCGGAAGTGCGGCCCTGGAGGCGAAGAAGACTCCGTCGACATCGGTGGACATGACACGCCGCCAGCCCGTCGCGTCGATGTCGGACACGGTGCCCAACGGCTCGCAGGTCGCGGCATTGTTGACCAGGGTGTCCAACCGGCCGTGGTCCTCGGCTACGGAGTCCACCAGCCCGGTGATCTCCTCCTCGTCCGAGACGTCACCGACCCGGGCGATCAGCGTCGAACCCGTTGGCGCGTCGGACATCACCTTGTCCAGCTTCGCCTGCGTTCGACCGATGATGACCACCGTGGCACCTCCGGCGGCGAAACGGAGAGCGGTGGCCGCGCCGATGCCCGCTCCGCCGCCGGTGACAATGACGACCTTGCCTGTGAACGTGTCTTCAGCCATCGAGAATCTCCAACTCCTCATGTATGACGTGGTGGTGTCGCCCGCGCTTCCTCACGGGCGGACAGCGCGTGCTCTGCGCACGCCTGGTGCAAGGGGTACGGCGTCGCTTCATGGCACGCCGGCACCCCTCGTGCCGACAGCCAAGCGGCCGGAATACCGTTGGCTCACGAGGCTCTCCTCCTGTGCGCCTGCTGGTGTATCCGCCGGGCTGGAGCGGGTGGTCGGCCCTGTCTCGAACCCTAGGAAGATCGGCCCGGAACAGGCTTGAACCAGGGCGCCGGCCGGACAGAACATCAGCGCCAGACAGCGCGTGGTTACGAAGGCGGAGGGCACCGTCGATGAGCGGCAGCGGAACGAAAGCCGACGGCTCGGGCTTCGACGCCTTCCGCAGCGACTGGGAGTCGGAGATCGGCGATGGCTTCCCGCTGCCGACCTTCAGCCCGGCCACGACCCGTGACTTCAGGGTCAGGAGCCGCGCCACCAAGGTGGGCGACGTGGCTGTCACCGATCTCCACGGTGCGTCGGCCATCCGGACCGAGGGCCCCCTCGACGGCGTCGAGGACCAGGTGCGGATGTACGTCGTGCATCACGGCTCCTGGACGTTGGGAGCCCCGCTCGCCCGCGCCGAACAGACCGTGACGGCCGGGCAGTTCCTCCTGCGTCACATGGGACGGCCCCTGCACTTCGAGACGGTGCCGGACACGAGGGCGAAGGTCCTCGTCCTGCCCGCGGCCATGCTCAAACCACTGCTGGGGCGACGGCAGAGCGTCAGCGGGCCGGCGGACTCCGCCGAGGTGCGCCTGCTGGTGGCCCACTCGAACATGATGTACGACACCGTCGCCGACCTCGCGCCGGCCGGACTGCAAGCCGCCCACAGCACGCTCATCGAACTGGCCAAGGCGGTGGCCAGGCGCCGGATCGACGACGCGGAACCCCAACTGGTCCCCGCGCTCGTCCAGGCAGCGAAGGACCTCGCGGACAACCATCTGGCCGACCCCGAACTCTCCGGCACGATGCTGGCCCGTGAACTCAATGTCTCCGTGCGCAACCTGCAACGGGCATTCGCCGCGACGGGAGAGCCGGTGACCGCCTACATTCGCCGGCGACGGCTGGAAGAGGCCCGACTCGCCCTCACCGCACCCTCCGGACGGCTGAGCGTCTCGGAACTCGCTGCCCACTGGCAGTTCGCGGACAGCAGCCATTTCATCCGAGCCTTCAAGAAGCACTACGGCCGGACACCCACCGAGTACGCCCGCTCAGTCGCACCGCCGCGGAACTGAGCGCACACCGCACTGAGCACATGCGCGCCGGCTGGATCACGACAGCGCATAGTCCAGGCAGCGCCCGGACCGCCTCGGTGGCCAGGCCCTGCCGCCACAGGTCGGGGCGGACGCACCACCCGGTCTCGATCAGCTCGCCGGACAGGTCCCGCGCGGCTCGTTCGTCGCTGAAGTCGACGGAGAAACAGCGGCTGGCCCGCGGGTCCGCGAACAGGGCGACGAGTCCCGGCCTCCAGGTGCCCGCCTCGGCCAACGCAGCGCTTTGGTCACCGGTCGGAGTCGGTCAGCAGGCCGATCAGGAAGATCGTGATCGAACGCTCGAGTGTCGCAGCGAAGGGTGTACGGAGGAATACGAGACTCGGATCGGTGGCATAGGCCGCACGCACGACCTCCGCCGGATGGCTGTGCGTCCACAACGCTCCGACGAGAACGATCGTCATGCTGGCCGCTTCGGCGGCCTCTCGGTCGCCGAGCTCGGGCAGGATCTCCTGCAGCATGCCTGCCAGACCGGCAAGACCGTCGTGGGCCCCCCGCTTGTACCTCGCGGCCACCTCGGCGGAGACATTGTGCTCAAGGATGCCGGCCTGGGCGCTGAGCAATTCGCAGAGCATCCTCCGGGACGCGAACGATGCGGCCAGACCTGATGCCACCGACTCGGCTCTCGTGATCGCGGAACCCGTCCGGTCGACGCAGGCGGGCAGCTGATCGACCACCTCTGTCAGAAAGTCGCGGGTCAGGCTCTCCAGGAGGTCCAGCAGGACCGCCTCTCGCGACTCGAAATAGCGCATGACGTTGGACTTCGCCAGTCCCACGCGGCGGCTGAGCTCATTGAGGCTAACGGCTGAGACCGGCATCTCGCTGAGCATGGTCGCCGCCGTCTCCAGGATGCTCCGGCGGCGTACTTCGCGCTGCTCCTCGTTTCTGGCGCGCTGGAACGTGTTCATGCCCATATGTTACAGACCTACGGTCCCTTGTGTAGAGACCGAAGGTCTCTTATGCTCGAAGAGGCCGCCGGTCTGTTAAGTGGGGCCGGTTCGACGTCAGCTCCTACGAGTTCTCAGGACCGGCCTCCGCCCCCGAGCCTCACTGCTTCAAAGCCCCAGTGCGCTGGGGCACGACTCGCAAGGAATGGCAATGACGAAAAAGGTAGCCCTGGTCACCGGTGCTTCCTCAGGCATCGGTGAAGCCGCCGCTCGACAGCTTCAGAAGGCCGGCTTCATCGTCTACGGCGCGGCCCGGCGCACCGACCGGATGAGCGGCCTGGCGGCGGCGGGCGTCCGAACGCTTCCGCTCGACGGCGCCTGGAACTCAAGCGGTTCGGCATCGACGTCGTACTCATCGAGCCCGGCTCCATCCAGACCGACTGGGGTGCGATCGCGGCCGACAAGCTGCGTGCCACCTCCTCCCGCGGACCGTACGCCGAGCAGGCCGACGCGATGGCCAAGTCCCTGGAGAGAAGCTCGCAGCCCGGCACCCGCATGGCCTCACCTGCCACCGTCATCGGCAAGGCCGTGGCCACGGCGGCGACCGCCCGGCGTCCGCGCACCCGCTACCGCGTCGGTTTCGGAGCCCGCCCACGCGTTTTCCTCAGCAGGCTGTTGCCGGACCGCACCTTCGACGCGCTCGTCAAACACTCGTCCGGTGTGCCGGCGTGAAATCCCCCGCTCTGAGACCAACTCCCAAGAGAAGGAAAGACCGTGACTGAATCCAGCACCTCTCGGCCCAAGGCCCTGATCGTCCTGTCGTCGGCACGCGTGCTCCCGCTGAGCGAGCCCGCCGGCCACCCCGGGATACCGACCGGGTTCTTCCTCGTCGAACTCGCCGCCGTAATGGCGAAGTTCGAGAGCGACTACGACTTCATCCTGGCTACGCCGGACGGCCGGCTGCCGCAGCTCGACGTCAACGGTCTCGCTCTCAACTTCCAGGCGGGCGGAAACCTCGGTCTCGCCACCGCCCGCACCACCATCCAGAGCGGAGTCGAGCGGTTCGGCCCCGAGAAGCTGCGTGAGAGGAATCCGGACCTCCTCAAGCGTCGTGAGACCGAACTCGCCCTCGCCCACAGGCTTCTCGGCCGCATCCTGGTCTCCGAGCCGCTTCCCAGGACCGACGCGGAGGCCACCTCCATCCGAGAGGATGTCGTCACCGGTTTCGAGGCGTTGCCGCAGCGCGAGTACCTGTCCATCCAGCAGCTGATCGAACGGCACCGCGATCCCGCATCCGGCTTCTCGCTGGCAGACCTGGCCTTCGTACACATGCCCGGCGGACACGCCCCGATGGTCGACTTCCACGACAACCCGTGGATGGGGGAGTTGCTCCACACACTCCGCGAGGTGGACGTCCCGATATCACTCATCTGCCATGCCCCGGTGGCCCTCACCTCGGCGCGCTACCGGGTCGACGGCGACGGGAAGGTCGCGACTGATCCCGACCATGCCTTCAAGGGCGCACGGATCACCACCGTGCCCAAGTACGGCGAGAAGGCGATGCTCGGGTTCCAGTACCCCAAGGTGCCCGGCGAGCGCACGCGCCTGACCTACTACGTCGACGTGGCGCTCAAGGAAGCCGGTTACGACGTCAACCTCGCTCTCAATCCCTCGGCCGTCAAGGTGATCTGGGACGCCGACCACTCCCTGCTGACCGGCAACGGACCCCAAGCCGTCGATGAGCAGGCCGCCCGCCTGGCCGAGATCGTGCGCGGCCGGGCGCGCAACTCCCTGTCACGCACGCGCTAGTTGAACCCGGCCATCACGTTCAGAGGAGAGAACCGATGCGCACAGTGAACTGGGTCCTCGGACGTAGGGCGACAGCGGTTGCCCTTGCCGGAGTCGCCATCGCGGGCTCCGTCGGAATTCCTGCGGCGGCCAACGCGGCGAGCAGCCACGCACACACCATTTCTCAGGAGGCGTCGCGGCCCGGTCCGAGCGCCGACCCGGGCTTCCCCGCCTTCGTCCACATGCCCGCCGACCAGGCGGCACACCCGAACGCCAAGCAGGAATGGTGGTACACCGTCGGTCACATCCGGGCCGGCGGGCACAAGTACGGCTACGAGGTGCAGCTCAGCCGCAAGGGCATCACGCAGATCTCCATCACGGATGAGGAGAGCGGGGCGTACACCTCGGAGCAGAACGCCTTCAAACCCGATCAGTTCAGTACGTCCGCCGACAAGCTCGATGTGCGGATGCCGAACGCATCACTGTCCGGCCCGCTCGACGCCATGCACCTGAAGGCGGAGCTGCCCCAGGGCAAGGGGACCCTGGACCTCAAGCTGACGGCCGTCGGCCCCACGCTGTACAACAACGGTACCGGCCTGTTCCCCTTCCTGGACGACACCAGCTACTACTACTCGCTCCCCAACCTGCAGACCTCAGGCACCTTCACGCTGGACGGCTCGACCAGTCACGTCACCGGCACCTCCTGGCTCGACCGCCAGTGGGGCAACTGGAACTGGGACACGCTGCACAAGTGGACCTGGATGGCCGTGCGGCTCGACAACGATCAGGTCATCAACCTGTGGGACATGTTCGACGCCGACGGAGAGAAGCACTGGGCCACCGTGCTCAGTCCCGACGGCACGCACCGCGTCGTCTCGATCAGTCCGCTCGCCCCGCAGGCCACCCGCTTCGAAACCAGCCCCACGACAGGCCAGCGCTACGCCGGCAAGTGGACCGTCACGATCCCCGGCCTGAACACCAAGCTCGTCGTGACCGCCCGGCCCGTGCTCCAGGAAATCCAGTCCAACCAGCCGTTCACGCCGGGAATCGACGAGGCCGACTCATCGGTGCGCGGCACCTACCAGGGGCGACCGGTGACGGGCGACGCCTACGTCGAGCAGTTCGGCCGCTGGAATTAGGACG
Source organism: Streptomyces sp. GbtcB6 (assembly GCF_019091475.1). NCBI lineage: Bacteria > Bacillati > Actinomycetota > Actinomycetes > Kitasatosporales > Streptomycetaceae > Streptomyces > Streptomyces sp. GbtcB6. The sequence continues at coordinate 187,437 of NZ_JAGXJL010000023.1, forward strand.
TGTCCGACGGCCCATGGAGACGTCACCGAGCCCGACGACGATCGCCGTGACGGTCGGGGTTCTGCCGGAGCCGTGGGCGCGGCAGTCGAGCTCGTCGTACCGCGTGGGCACAACGGGGCACTGCCTCTCCCGGCGTGCCCCCCGGCTCGCACCCCGCAAGCTCGGCCCATCCGCCGACTGCATGCCCGCCGGCCATCGGGCTGGACCGCGTCGCTCCTGCGCCGGCGCCGGCTCCCTCACCCTCTTGAAGCCGTGCACCGACTGACGAGCCACGTCGATGAGACCGCCGAAGCGAACGCCCTGGCCACGCGATCCCCCACCACAAGAACGGAGAACATCATGAACACCATCACGCAGTTCGAGCACGGGATCGGCGGCCACCCGGTGCCGCCCGTCTCGGGCCGCCACCTGGACTCCACCAGCCCCCACGACGGCGAACTCGTGTTCCGCATTGCCGACGGCTCCGCCGAGGACGTCGAGCAGGCCGTCATCGCCGCCCACCAAGCCCAGTCGGCATGGGGGCGGACCACCACCACAGAGCGCTCCCGGGTCCTCAAATCCATCGCGGCCGGCATACGGAAGAGCATCGACCGGCTCGTCGAGCTGGAATGCGCAGAAGGCGGCAAACTACCCGCTCCCGCCCGCATGGAACTGCTCGTCGCCGCCGACTACTTCGACTACTACGGCTCCATCGTGCGCACCCTCGCCGGCGACACGATCGACCAGGGCCCGCAGAACCTGACCTACACCCGGCATGAGCCCTACGGCGTCGCCGCCGTCATCACCCCGTGGAACGGCCCCCTCAACCAGGGCTGCCGCGGCATCGCCCACGCGCTGGCGGCCGGCAACACGGTCGTGCACAAGCCGAGCGAATTCACCTCCGCCACCTC
>NZ_JAGXJL010000230.1:0-332 GCF_019091475.1 Streptomyces sp. GbtcB6
CCCTACTCGTCGGCGTCTCCGCCGGCAACGTCCACGACAGCGAAGGACTGAAGCCCATGGTCGAGGGTCACCAAACGCAACACGACCCCCGCCGAGGACGCCACTTCAAGCCGCAGCGACTCCATGCGGACAAGGCCTACGATGTCCCCCACCTGCGGAAATGGCTGTGGGGGAAGCGCATCGGCGTGCGCATCGCCCGCAAAGGAGTCGAGTCCAGTGAACGATTAGGGCGCCGCCGATGGGTCATCGAACGCACCATGTCATGGCTGTCCGGCTACCGGCGCCTCAGCCCCCGCTACGAACGAAATCCCCGCAACTACCTGGCATTTCTC
>NZ_JAGXJL010000231.1:0-332 GCF_019091475.1 Streptomyces sp. GbtcB6
ACATTTAAGTTAATATCTTTTCAAATATTAACTTGAAATGGAATATTTTAGATATTTTTTGGTTAATATCTTTTCAAATATTAACTTTAAAAAGATATCTTCAAATTAAGTGGTTACAACTTAATTTTTGATATTTAGTTAAATTTAAATTTGAAAATATTTAAGTTCTAGATTTTTTCTAATACAACTTAAATTAGATATTTTTTTTTTCAAATTTTGTGGAAAAGATACTTAGTCAAATAAGATATTTTCTAGATAGTTATTTCTTGACTACTTATTATTTCTAATATTAAATAGGAAAATATTAAACATTGTGAAATTAATTATTTAAA
>NZ_JAGXJL010000232.1:0-332 GCF_019091475.1 Streptomyces sp. GbtcB6
GTATCTTTCTAAGTCAATATCACTAGTTGATCTTAGATCAAAAGATCTTAATCCTGACATGGTTAGGTTCGATCTCAAGAGTGTTATTTGTGTTCTTCGATTTGTTAGTTAAAGCCTACCATTTGGTCTGGGTCGAACGTACATTTTAGGAACATGATAGTACAATTGAGTGGGAGCGCTAAACATAGATATGGAATCTATAGCTTCTATCTGGACATAGAAGTGAAACGATGATTTCCTTCGAGCTTGGTTAAACAGAGATAAATGGTTGAGTACACATTTCAGTGATTATATTAGATCACTGAAATATCATTTATAAATGGCTAAGTCTT
>NZ_JAGXJL010000233.1:0-327 GCF_019091475.1 Streptomyces sp. GbtcB6
CTCCCAAGCTACCTTAGGAGAAACACAAGATGATATAAGTTTAATGTAACCCTCACCTACAGCATTAAAGATAGCATGCAAGGCTTTGCTATTGTAGGCAGATAGTTTATCATCTTCAATAGACCATTCCAGTTCAGATTTTATAGTAGTATTACCTGAAGAATCTGTCTCAACTGGAAGAGACCAACCTGATAGAACCATTCTCCAAGCTTTCTCATCTTGAGATTTGATGAAGGCCCTCATTCTAACTTTCCAATAAGGATAGTTAGAGTGATTAAGCAACGGTGGTCTCGAAATAGCGGCTCGCGGTCGAACAAATGAGACTCT
>NZ_JAGXJL010000234.1:0-326 GCF_019091475.1 Streptomyces sp. GbtcB6
GCTAGCTCAAACTAAGGCCAGGGTGGCAAGGTTAGGGAGTAGTACTACTTTGGAGGCTATTGAGAACATTCTAGCTTGATAGGGAAAGTACTTTGTGCCTGTGGGTTGTGTAGAAAGGAGTCACTACTCTGAGGTGACAACTTGGAATGGAGAACCCCCTTGCTGTTTCTTTAGAGTAGAAGCTTGGTAGTAGTTAGTTATGTGTAGAACATGTAAAAATCTACCACTCTAGTAGTGGAGAGTGGAAACTACTTGTGAAGAGTTACCTAGAGTCTTGAAAAATTGCATTTTCATAGTCTTGTCCCTCCTTGTGACCTTGGTGTGAC
>NZ_JAGXJL010000235.1:0-325 GCF_019091475.1 Streptomyces sp. GbtcB6
TTTAATGAAACTCTAATTTCGATATTTTCTCATATTTATGTGCACCTTAATTTCATCTGAGAAAATTATCGTAAGAGGACCTGAATAAACATAAGGGTTAGGGTTTATTCACTTAAGTACATTGCCACATAAAGTACATTGTTATATAGTAAATGTATTGTAATACATGGAAGATAATACTCGATTCATAATGAGGACATGTCGCTATGATTCGTATGTTTATTATATAATGAGAAACGTTGGGTTTGAATATTTTAGTTTAAATGCTGACCAAGTGGGAGAATATTAGAATATTTTATTTATGGAAATTATTTTATAATTAAGG
>NZ_JAGXJL010000236.1:0-319 GCF_019091475.1 Streptomyces sp. GbtcB6
TTCTAGGGATATACCCTAGTGATAGGAAAATTTCAGAATGATGGAATGGTTGTGTACTTAGTGTAAACCATTACTAGATTCATGGATGACCTAATCGTAATCTTAAGAAAAGATAGAACTGTTAACTAAGGTTTGCATGTTTGTTAGCTATTCTAGATGATTAGGGGTGGACCATCCCATAGTCATTAGATAAGAAAGTGTTTGTTTAAACAAATACTATTTTTCTAAGAAAATGACTAAATCTGAAAATAAAGTAGCGAATAAAGCAGATATTTTTTCTTGATTCCAAAAGTGTTCTATCATCTTATTTTACAAGATG
>NZ_JAGXJL010000237.1:0-319 GCF_019091475.1 Streptomyces sp. GbtcB6
CGGCGCGTTGAGGCGTCTTCCTTCGAAATGGGTGACGAGCGGTTCGGGCTCCTGCGCCAGATCGGGATCGGACCGGCTGATGCAGCGGCGGCCATGTTCGCAATGCCAGACCGATCCGTCTGCGGCGATCGCATTGCCGTTCATGAACCACGTCGCGTCCAGCACGACCTCGACCCGGCCATCTTCCTCATACCAGGCGTTCAGACGGCGATTGGGCACGTCTGAGAAGAGCAGGCGGCCATAGGACGCCTGCCACACGGGCCCTTCAGCATGGATCGAGCCCTCGTGCAGCACCAGCAGAGACGCATCGGACGATAAC
>NZ_JAGXJL010000238.1:0-319 GCF_019091475.1 Streptomyces sp. GbtcB6
TACAGATAACAAAAAATAAACAATAAATCAACAAGAGTACAACATAAAAAGACCGTATTTTTTGTAAATAAAATCAAAAAATCGTAAAAATATTTAAAATTCCGTAAAGCCGTAATTTTTTTGTTGTTTTTGTGTATTTGTGAAATAATCCCTAAAATATTTACCTTTCAAGAACCTAGTAAGCAAAATGTTTGATTACTAAAAATCCTCCAAACTTGCTTAGCTAGCATTGTTTGATTAAAGTGGGATAGAGATTTAAACCCTAGACTGCTAACAAAATTAGATTTACAAAAAAATACCAATTTTTCCATTGAATCTT